>ONYR01000334.1 GCA_900322165.1 uncultured Eubacteriales bacterium | reverse complement strand
TCGGTATAGCCTTTGTTATCGAGACGATGACGAATGACCGCAAGGGCACCGTTCATCTCTTCCGAAGACGGATTGGAACCCTCTTTAGCCTGATACGTGATGGTCACGCCGCCGGCGAGGTCCAATCCAAGGTGAATATGCTGCGCGCTGATCGGGTTATCCTTTCCGCCTCCAAACGCAGCGAAGGCCGTCAAACAAATGACGGCCAACGTCAGAAAAAGAATGACTGCTTCTTTTAAGTGCTTCATTGCTGATGCTCCATTCCTGATAAATTGACAGCTTATCTATTATAGAGAGTCAAACTGTCAAAGTCAATGAGACCCGCGTCTCTTTCTCCGTCTCGGCTTTGTCCTGTGCTTCGATGAATCGCGCAGCAGGAAGTAACAGAGAACGAACACAAGCACGATCGCGATGCCGACGGCGGGTGTCAGCCGGCGAGGCTGAACATCGCCGTTTTCCATGTTCATATCCGATGCTTCTTCCGTTGTCACGCTGAAGCGGGAGGAAGAGCTCTCTTCCGAAGCAGATGCGGTTGACTCTTCGTTTTCAGACTGAGACTCACCGGAGGTTTCGGCCGAGGTCTCTGCAGAACCTGTGGATTCATTTTCGCCTTCGCCTGAACCATTCTCTGAGGAGCCGGCCTGCTCTGAAGAACCTGAGCTTTCTGAGGTCTCGGCGGAAGTATCGGAGGACTCGGCTTCTGACGAAGATTCCGAAGCTTCAGAGGATTCGGATGTCTCCGAGCTTTCCGAGGATTCTCCTGTGGCTCCGTCTGAAGCGTACGTGACCGTCAGCTGCGCCTCACCGTCTTCCACCGCATCAAAGCGGATCTGAATGCCGGAGTCACTGCCGTTGACATATTTGAGATCAGTGGAATCGATCACACTTCCCGGAGCGTACCACTGAACCGACGGATTCACGATCTGCAGGAGCTTGGCGCCTTGAGACTGGTTATCCGCCTTAAACATATCGGAAGTAATGTCATTGGTAAACGTGGATGTCGCCGCGTTGACGTGCCAGAGGCGAATCGCGCCCTCCTCGGGAAGATCATGCACGGACTGATTCGCTTCGGGAGTGACATATTCGACCATGAAATACTCCGAAAGAATATTTCCGTCCCATGTCGGAGGCGCAATGATCAGTGCATCGGAAGTGACCGATTCACTCTCAAGAGAGAAGGTTCCCGATGCGGTAGTCGTCTGGGGCACGGTCCATCCGAGCAGCATTTTGGAAAAACAGTCTTCATCGCCCTTATTGCGGTCCATCATGACATCCGCACCGGTGCCGGAAGCGGTTCCGGAAGCGTAATAGTCCGTCAGACCAAGGAGATGTCCGGTCTCATGGATCGCCGTATACTGCTCCAAAACGGTACCGTTCATCAGCATTTCATAGGACAGGAACGAACAGCCGGCGATCTGCACACCACCTGCTTCGAAATCATTAAAATACGTTTCGGTATGCGGCCACCAGAAGGAACCGTTCGCACCGACATCGCCTGCAAAGACAAAATACAAGGCATCAAAATACCCGTCGTAGTTTTCGTCAAACTGATACAGATTTACTTCGCGGTATTCAACAATAATATCAAGCGCATCCTCGATCATGCCCTCCAGATTGTTCTCATAGGCGCTGCGGCTGGGATGCAGTGTTACCGGGCGCTGCACAATGACGTCGAGATATAATGAACCATAGGACGCTCTGTCAAAGTAGTTTTTGACGGACGGTGCATCAGCTGTTCCGGATCCGCGGAACACTTCTTCCAGATTGCTCTCCGCATCATCCTCAAACTTAACGTCATCGAACTGAACCGGAACGACAAGAACGCCCATGCTCCCCTTCGACTGAAGGTACGGAGAGGAAAAGAGCGAGTCCCCGGTGATTCCGGCCGTCACTGCGGCGGAGGCCTTCAGAGGGGCAAGGCTTACGAGAATGATCGAGAGCAATAAAAAAAGAGACAGTTTCTGTTTCATGTTTCAAATCCTAAACGTAATGGTTAATAAGTGCTTAACATACGTATGATAGTTGATGTGATGGCTATTGTCAAGCTTGCTCGCCTTATGGTAAAATACCGTGAATATGGCGTTTCCGGAATGATGTATAAGCCGGAGACGAATCAGAAAAGGAGTCCGACATGATTCTTTCGGTATCCGGCATTCAGAAAAGCTATCTCCCGCAGGAGGTGCTGAAGGATGTCTCTTTTCATCTGGAAGAGAAGGAGAAAATGGCACTGATCGGCATTAACGGTGCCGGCAAGACCACTCTCTTCCGGATCATTCTCGGCAAAGAAGACCCCGATGAGGGGCAGGTATATCTTCGAAAAGACGCTCAGATCGGCTATCTGCCTCAGGTAGCCGAATATGAAAGCTCCAACCGTATCGAGGAGGAGCTTCTCCTCGTCTTCAAGCCTCTGATGGAGATGGAGGCAAAGCTTCGTACTATGGAAGAGGAAATGCAGCACAACGCGGATGAGGCGCTTCTCGATCGCTATTCCGAGCTGACCCACCGCTTTGAACAGCTGGACGGTTATGCCTACCGCAGCCGTGTGCGAGGCGTGCTGAACGGCCTCGGATTCTCTGAGAACGAATACACGCTTCCGATCGAATCGCTCTCCGGCGGTCAGAAAACCAGAGTCATGCTTGGCAAGCTTCTGCTGCAAAGCCCGGATCTTCTGCTGCTCGACGAGCCGACAAACCATCTGGATATCGAGTCGCTGACATGGCTCGAGGGCTTCCTCACCTCGTATAAAGGTGCCTGTATCATTATTTCCCACGACCGTTATTTCCTCGATCGTCTCTGCACCAAGACGATGGAGATCGAGAACGGTGTCTCGACCGTCTACAACGGCAATTATTCTTTCTATATCGAAGCAAAGGAATTCCGCAAAAAGATCAATCTTCGCGCTTATGAAGCGCAGCAGACGGAAATCAAGCGTCAGGAAGCGATCATCCGTGACCTTCGTGGACGCGGCATGGAGAAATTCATCAAACGCGCTCAGAGCCGCGAAAAGGCGCTCGATAAGATGGAACGGATCGAGCGCCCGACAGAGCTTAATGCCTCGATGCGCCTGCACCTCACCCCTTCGATTGAAAGCGGTGAGGTTGTCCTTACCGGTCAGCAGGTAACCATGGCCTTTGACGGTCATGAGCTGTTCCACGGGTTGGATTTTGAGATCCGCAAAGGAGAAAAGGTCGCGCTCATCGGAGCGAACGGAATCGGAAAGACAACGCTGTTTAAGATGATCATGGGCTATCTCTCCCCCACCTACGGAGATCTTCACAAGGGTGTCAACGTTCGCCCCGGTTACTATGATCAGACACAGGAGAATCTTTCGCCTGAAAAATCGATCCTGAACGAGATCTACGATACCTATCCGAATCTGACGATCCCGGAGATCCGCAATATCCTCGGCTGCTTCCTTTTCCGCGGTGAGGATGTATTCAAAGAGATCAAAAACCTCTCCGGTGGTGAAAAAGCCCGTGTTTCGCTTTGCAAGATCATGCTTGGCAATGCGAATTTCCTTCTGCTTGATGAGCCGACCAACCATCTTGATATCAATTCCCGTGAAGTTTTGGAAACGAATCTGCGATCCTACGAAGGGACCCTGCTCTTCATCTCTCACGACCGCTACTTTATCAATCAGGTGGCGGATCGGGTGCTTGAGCTGAGACCGGATCAGATGGTTCCCTACCTTGGTAACTATGATTTCTATCTGGAGCACCGACGGATCGAAGAGGAAGTCAAAGCCGCCGCTGCCCCGACGGAAAACAAGATCTCCTTTGACCGTCAGCGCATGGCGTCGAGCGAGCTGAGAAAGAAAAAAGCGCGCATGCGCAAGCTTGAAGAAGCCATCAACCAAAACGAAACCGAAATCGAAGAGATCAAGGCTAAAATGCTGCAGCCGAAATACTACTCTTCCGCCAGTGCCTACAAAGAGCTCGAAACAAGGATCGAAGAACTCGAAGAAGAAAACATGGCCAGCATGGAAGAATGGGACGCACTCTCCGAAGAAATCAAAGACCAGGAAAACTGAAACAACGAAAAAAGTCACTCAAACCCATGGCTTGAGTGACTTTTTATATACTTTTATTATAGCTAAAGAATCATTCCAGAGAACGCAGATAATCCAACAGACTCAGCAGACTCTCATCGACCCTCAGACAAAGACTGCGCAGTTCCTCACTCGGCGCGACAAGATCCGGAACCATGACCGTCATGAGCCCGGCCGCTGCGGAAGAATGAATGCCGTTCGGAGAATCCTCCACGCCGATGCAGTCCTTCGGCTCAAATCCCAACGTCTCACAGGCCTTGAGATAGATATCCGGCTGCGGCTTGCTGTGAAGCACCATATTGCCGCCGATGATCCGGTCAAAGTACTCGGTGAGTCCCGTCTGCTCCAGATGTTCGAGAATCACCGGAACCGCGGTCGAAGAACAGATCGCAGTCGGAATATGATGCTCCTTCAGGTAAGAAAGGATCTCGCGAGTGCCTTTTTTCAGCGGAAGATCCTCATGCACCCTGCGGTCAAAAGCCACCTTGCAGGTGTCAAGAAAACGCTCGGATTCAAACGATTGGCCAAAGCACTTTCTCAGCCAGGCATAGCCGTCGTTGCGGTTTAAGCCGATACAGCCGGTATGAGCCCGGATGATCGATGGCTCATCGATCCCAAAGGCCGGCGCGGTTTCCTTCCAGGAGGCTAGCGACACGGTTTCCGTATCGAACAAAACCCCGTCCATGTCAAATACAATGGCTTTAAACATGATGCATTTATCCTTCCCCACAATGCTGATCCAAACGGACAGATCAATCAGCCGTGATTATAGCAAACCTGCGGAAGGAAAACAAGCGAGGGAACCTTAATACGGGAAGCTGAAGGAGGTGTTCGCGATCGTGATCATGGTGACCATCAGCGTGTTGATGATGGCAGCCGGCCAGATGCTGTTGGTGCGGCGGTAAAGCTTCACGCCAAGGCAGGCAGCGATCGCCAGAATCGGTACAAACGGGATCATCAGGATCGGAATCAGCGCCATGGCTGAAACCAGCAGGCTCAGCGCACCGCCCTGCCCGTAAAGAAGAGCGACCCAAAGCGTCTTGTGCAGGAACAAGGTCGGCACATAGGTGATGATCAGGATCAGCGCCGGAGCCATGATGTTGAACAGTGAGGTGACAAGCATCTGTTTGCCCTCCGACCAGGTCTTGAAGGACGAACGTGAGACTGCCAGCGCGTTCACAACATAGTAGCAGGCAAAGAACGGGAGATACTTGATCGCGACCCAGATCTTGCTTGCGGAGAATACACGGATATCAAAGGACCAGATACGGAAATCGGTCTGGTTGATATAATCCGCGAGGAACACAAGCCCGTAGGTGCAAACGGAAACGATCAGTCCCAGCAAAGCGTATTTTCCGAACTTCTTCCAGCTTGTCTTGATGTGGAGTGCTTCGCCCTGCCCTTTGAATTTGCCAAAGCTCTTTCGAAGACCGATCAAGGCAACGACACCGCAGATCACGCACCAGAGACCGACACCGCCGGTCGTATCCTGCGGCCAAAGCGGTGTAATAAGCAGAAGATAACCCACCAAAAGGAACGGCACGGTCAGCAGCGTGTTGATCAAACCGACCACGACATTGTTGGCAACATAGCCTCCGATCTTGGCCGGAGCCTCGTAAAGCTCTCCCTCCTCCTTAAGATCACGGAAGAAGCGGGTGGACAGCAGGAAGTCCGTAAACGGTACGATAAACAGCACCATACCGATCAGGCCGATCAGGTTGAACAGTTCCTTGAGCGTCCATACCTGCTGGCTCGGAGCGATGGCATGCGGCATCGGCATGGAATGATCAAAGGCAGTCAAAAGATAATTCACGACCTTGGTCGAGAAATGGTTCGTCGCGTGGAACTGAGGCGGATTGTAAAAGGCAATGCTGTATCCGTTGTCTGGGTTGGTGTAGAATTTGCCCTCTTCGATGGCTCCGTCAACGGTAAGGCCGGTCTGGAGATTCAGTGTCTTGTGAGACAGATCGGAGGTCAGCATCTCGAGACTCGTCGAAGCCATGAATTCATCATAGATGCCTTCGATTATTGCCACATTGCAGAGCAAAGCTTTTTCTTCGGAAGCAATGACCGACGGATAGTTACCGACGACAACACCGGTATTGACAAGATTCAGCTTATGAGCCTCCACAGGGTCCATCCCTGCCTCGAGCGCTTCATATTCCAGCGAACTGAAATAGTGCATTGTTGTCGTGGTATAGCCGCCGCCCATCGAGTGACCGGTGACACCGATCTTCGAAGCATCGACATATTCAAGGGTTGCCAGATAGCGTACAAACTCGATCATGCCGCCGGATCGAACTTCCGGAGTCTCCTCGTAATCTGTTCTGGCAACATCTGAATCACCGTGAGCGTAGGCATTCATCGCGATCACGACATAGCCGCGGCGTGCCAGCTCCACATAGTTGCAGTCCTGCATTTCACGGTTGTTGAGGTAACCATGGCTCGCTACGACCGCAGGAGCGGGATTGTCTTTTGTCGCACTGTCCGGCCTGAAAAGATATCCGGTCAGCGTTCCGGCCGGTGTTTCAAGAGAAATCTCTGACATGTCCACCTTGCCCCAGTCGGTTTGGATCGCACCAGCAAAGACGATGCTGATCAGGCAAAGGCACAGACTGATACATAACATGATCTGACTCTGCTTTTTCATGACGCACTTCTCCTTTTAAATTTTGAATAGGATGATTTCATTATATTAGAGCGAATTGCAAATAAAATGGATTATAATAAATGGATAATTGTGCACATTAGACAAAAAATCTCACGACTATCCGGTGAGATATTATTTCTTTATGGTTTACACAAATTTCTGTACGGCTTTTTTGAACTCTTCGACTTTAGCGAGATCACCATCTTCAATCGCGTGTGTAATGCAGTGTGTCATATGTTCATTGATGATCTCTTTGCCAAGACCACGCAGCGCAGCGATCACCGCAGTCAGCTGTGTCAGCACTTCCGCACAGTCTTCATCGTTCTCCATCATCATTTTCACATGGTTCAGATGCCCTGCAGCCCTTGCTAAACGGTTCAGCTGACGCTTCTTCTCTTCCGGGTCATGATAATGACCATGGTGAGAGGTTTCACAAATATGGGTATGTGTAACGGTGATTCCATTCGCGTCCACGTGAGTATGTGTGACAGGTTTCTTACTGTTTTCCATGGTGTTCTTTTCTTTCTGCATGGTTTTGATCCAGC
>ONYR01000219.1 GCA_900322165.1 uncultured Eubacteriales bacterium | reverse complement strand
TGACTACGGAAAGTATGACCATGATCTCCGGCTGACTGGCAGGTGATCATGTGAAATTCAGAAGGGAGGAAGTTGATGACTGGACTTGAAATTTTGGGCCTTGTACTTCTGATACTCGCCTTTGTATTTATCGGGATCGAGTGTCTGATACCGGGCTTCGGCGCACCGGGAATCGCCGGTGTGGCCTGTCTGATCGTCGGGGTCGCGCTGAGCGTGGAGTCGTGGAAGCAGGCAATGATTCTCTCCGCGATTCTGGCGGTTGCGATGGCGATCTTCATCTTTATCATGCTGAAGCTGCTGAACAGCGGCAAGCTGAAATCGCCGATCGTGCTGCACGAAAAGCTCGACAAAGACAACGGTTTTATCAGCTCGGACGACCTGAACTACCTGGTCGGACGGGAAGGAAAGGCCGTGACCGACCTGCGCCCGGCGGGCAAGGTTTCGGTGGATGATCTGGTGCTGGATGTGATTTCGGGAGGTCCGTTTATTGAAAAGGGAGCTCCCGTTAAGATCACCGGTGTCAGCAATTCGTCGTTGGTTGTCAAAAAGATCGGCAAGGATGAATAAATCCGGGCCGGCTGCAAATCATCATTATCAATCAAAGGAGGATTCTTAAATGGAAGGTACGTTGATTATTATCGCCATCGTCATTCTGGCATTGATGGTTTTCTTTTCTGTCGTGCCCGTCGGTCTGTGGATCTCGTCCATGGCGTCGGGCGTCAAGGTCGGCCTCTTCTCGCTCGTCGGCATGAAGCTGCGCCGCGTCCGTCCGCAGCGCATCCTGCTCCCGATGATCAAGGCGACCAAGGCCGGTCTTACCTTAAATATGAACGAACTCGAAGCGCACTACCTTGCTGGCGGTAACGTTGACGGCGTGGTCGACGCGCTGATCGCGTCCGAGCGTGCCGGCATCGACCTTTCCTTTGAAAAGGCCGCGGCGATCGACCTTGCCGGACGTGAAGTACTCGAAGCCGTTAAGATGAGCGTTAACCCGAAGGTCATCGAGACCCCGAACATCTCCGCGGTTGCGAAGGATGGTATCGAGCTGCTGGTTAAGGCACGTGTCACGGTCCGCGCGAACCTCGAGCGCCTCGTTGGTGGTGCCGGTGAGTCCACGATCCTTGCCCGTATCGGTGAAGGTATCGTTACGACCGTCGGTTCCTCGAACTCCCACAAGGAAGTGCTGGAGAACCCCGACAACATCTCCAAGCTGGTTCTTTCCAAGGGACTCGATTCCGGAACCGCATTTGAAATTCTTTCGATTGATATCGCGGACATCGACGTCGGCCGCAACATCGGTGCTCATCTGCAGAGTCTGCAGGCTGAAGCCGATAAGAATATCGCTCAGGCGAAGGCTGAGGAGCGCCGCGCGATGGCAATCGCTCTCGAGCAGGAAATGAGAGCATCGGTCGTCGAGGCCGAAGCCGAGGTCCCGCGTGCACTCGCGACTGCGCTGCGTGAAGGTCGTCTGAGTGTCATGGATTATTATGACATGCAGAACATTCAGGCGGATACCCGCATGCGTGATGAGATCGCCGGAAACGGTCAGATCGGAGGATCCCTGACGGAAGGTGGTAAGTAATGTCACAGCTGAATGTCAGGCTGATGCAGGCGATCAAGGAGCAGCAGGCCAATCAGGCAAAGGCGGGAAACGGTCCCAACATGGTTTCGAATGTTGCCGTTGCCAAGACCATGCAGCCAAGAGCTGCAAAACCGGCCAATGTGTCAGCCGGGAATGCAGCGCCGAAGGCATCGCCTAAACCATCCGCCGGTTCATCTTTGGGGGCGAAGAAATTATCCGCGGGTGCGGATCGAAACGTCAAGGAAGTTCTTCAGGACATGCTCCACGATAAGATGGGCCGCAAAGCTGCGATCGCGGCAGCTGAAATTCTCGGAGAACCGGTCTGCAAGCGCAGACGGAACCGGGATTATTCGTAAATATCAGAAGGTAATGAGCATGCAGATTAAGGTCATGATCGTAGACGATGAACCGCGCATCCGCCTGATCCTTCGGAAGGTCATCGAGCAAACCGAGGACTTTGAAGTGATCTGGGAGTGCGGGAGCATGAAGGAGGCCTTGCTCCGGTTTTCGGAGTTCAGGCCGGACGTGGTGTTCATGGATGTTGATCTGAAGGGCAGCGCGGATTCAGCCGCCGGACGTGAATCTTCCGAGGGAATCGACTGCGCCAGGATCATGATGAACGCGGCGCCGGATCTGAAGCTGATCTTCGCGACCGCCTACGCCGAGTACATGCCCAGCGCCTTTGAAATGTATGCGTTTGACTACCTTGTCAAGCCGTTCGATGTTGGAAGGATCCGCCGCACTCTCGAAAGGATCCATAAGCAGTACGAAGAGAAAAAAGAAACCGGTGAACAGCCGAAGTCATCCGCGGCCGCAAAGACCGCGGATGAGCGGCTGATGATCAAAGGGCGCGAGGCGATCTCGATCGTGAAGCCCGCAGACATTTACATGGTCATGCGGGAGGGCGATCTAACGGTGATCCGTACCGCAAAAGAGCGCATCGAAACGAACATGACGATGCAGGAGATGGAGAAGCGGCTTCCCGCTCCGAAGTTTTTGCGGGCACATCGCTCGTACATTATTAATGTGGATCGGATCTCAAGTATTGAGCCGTATGGTCGCTGGACATTTATTGTTAAGTTTGCGGGGATCAAGGAAGATGCCCTGATCACGAAAGAAAAGTTCGATGAGATCAGCAGCCGGTTTTCGTAAGAAAGCCGGTTGTTTTGGAAAGGAGGGGGGTAAGGTGTCCGTTATTAAATCGCAGGAACCGGCGTTGGTTAAGGACGCGGTGCTGCAGGAAACGCAAAAGCTCGGTGACCAGACACCGATGAACCGCAAATGGCGGATCTTCTGGCGAGTGCTGATGCTGCTCGTGATCGCTGCCGTTGTAGGAGCGATTTATTACCAGAGCGCCAATCCGGGCTGCCGCTCCACCGCAAGCCGCGCGGTGCTTTTTATGGCAAGCGGCAACGCGGAGGCACTCGATGATGACCTTGCCTATCCCTACAAAGAACGTTTAGCGGACGGGCTGTATGATGATATCACGGTCTACTCGGGTCTGGAGCTGAAGCATGCGGAGGCGGAGCAGCTGTACCAAGCGATTCACGGAGCCTGGCTCTCCGGGTATCAAACAGCAGCCAACCGGGAACCGACGATCGACGTGCGCTCGATGAAAGAGATCGAGCGGGATACCGCTTTCCGCATCGCTGAGGGCTATGAAAAGCGGGGTGTCGATCCGGAAACGGTTTCCAAAACCTGTTGGGTTCGCGTGGTGATTACACTGCCTTACGGACAGGAAGAGGAGAAGATGTATGCCGTGGATGCGTACATGCTTCAAATCGATGGCAAGTGGAAAGTCCTCACGATCCGCGGACTGCCCTACGAAGATATGGTGTTGGATCTGGTAAAGGAAAAATAAAGCTGCTGCTACAAAGAAAAACCTTGAAAAATGGTGATGTAAAGGCTTTTTTACAGGGATTGAGGGCTTTGTAAAAGTCATTTGATAGACAGGCTGGTTCATTTTCGGATAAACTCAAGCCATGCAAAGGAGATC
>ONYR01000221.1 GCA_900322165.1 uncultured Eubacteriales bacterium | reverse complement strand
GTCTTCGGTTCCGCAGGCCTGGAAGAAGCGCGGCAGGTCCGCCTTCGCGGCGAGCTGCGCCTCGAGCATGGCCGGAAGGTCGTTGACGGAACCCTTCAGCTCCTCGAAGGTTCCGAAGTTGTTTTCTTCGTTCGGAGACTTTACCTTTGTTTCGGCACCCATGACCGGATCAAGAAATCCGGAGAAACTTGCGGCATAACTGAACCGTTCCGGGCAGTTGATGCCAAGTTTGAACGCTCCAAAGCCGCCCATCGAAAGGCCGGCAACGAAGGTATCTTCACGCTTGTCGGAGAGCATCGGGAAAAACTCCAGCATGAGCTCCGGCAGTTCCTTGCTGAAATATTGGAAATAGTCGTAACCGTATTTCTGGTCCGTGTAAAAGCCAAGATCGGTCGCCGGCATCACAACGGCAAGGCGTTTGTCCTGCACATAACGCTCGATCGAGGTCTTCCGCTGCCAGACCGTCTGGTCCCCGGCTGCTCCGTGAAGCAGATACAGTACCGGTACCTTTTCGGTCATCTTGTTAGCCGGCTGGCTGAGACCGCTTACCTCCTGCGGCAAGATCACATCGACCTGCCGCTCCATGCCGAGACAAGCCGAAAAGAAATTTGCATGAATCAGTGCCACTTTATCCCTCCTCATCGTGAAAAAATGACCCTCCGGCGTTACACCGGCCGGATCGATATGTCACCGGAAAAGACCGTTTTCACGGTCCCGTCCGGATACTGAACCAAAAGCTCCGCCTCGTCACCGATCCCGATGACCATGACCGGCGGTTCGTTTTCAAGCTTTTCGTGGGTCGAAGAATACAGCTCGACCGTGCGCCCGATCGCAAGCGACCTGGCTCGGTACGCCTCCATGTACGTCTTTTCCGGCAGCGCGTCATACAATTCGAAAAACGCGTTTAGGAAAGCCGCTGACAAAAGCTCGCGCACCGGCTCCTCTTTCCGCTCACCCTTCTCAAAGATCGCTCCCGCGATGTCTTTGATCTCCTCCGGGAAGCCTTCCTCGGGCTCGTACAGGTTGAAACCGATGCCCATGACCGCCCACTTGAGGGTTTCCCCTTCGTCTGACGCGGCCTCAGTCAAAATCCCGACGCACTTTTTCCCGTTCAGGTAAACATCGTTCACCCACTTGATCCCGGTCTGTTTGCCGGAGACTTTCTCGATTGCCTGAGCCGCTGCGACCGCCGCGATCGTCGTAATCGAAAGGGCTTCCTTCGCAGGAAAACTCGGCCTTAGCAAAATACTGAGGTAGAGCCCGGTTTTTTCGGGCGAATAAAAGCTTCTCCCTTTTCGGCCTTTTCCGGCTGTCTGTGCCTCCGCAATCATAACGCCCCGCTCCGGGGCTCCCTGCTGGGCCATCTGCTTCAGCAGGTCGTTGGTCGAGGTGACCTTCTCAAAGCATTCAAACCAAAGGTTGGGCGCTGTGAGCGCGCCCTCGATGATCGTTCTGTCCATAAAAACCTTCTGTAAAAAAATCAGGGAAGACGGAATCCGTCTTCCCTTTTCATTATACTCATGTCGGCCTTGTTTGTCACACAGAACCGAAAATTTCTTACACGTATTTCTCCGGGTTATCGCGTGTCCCGTAGTAGTAGACCTCCCAGTGAAGGTGCGGGCCTGTTGCCATTCCGGTCTCACCGACATAACCGATGAGCTGACCGGTGTACACGTAATCGCCCTCGCTGACCGCGATCTCGCTCTGGTGAGCGTACAAGGTCTGCAGGCCGTTGCCGTGATCGATGACAACATAGTTGCCCCAGCCGCCGTTCCAGCCGTACTCAGCGGTGATAACGGTTCCGGATGCAGCTGCGTAGATGCCCTGACCGTACTGAGCTGCGATATCGATACCGCCATGGTTACGATATTCACCGGTGATCGGGTGGACACGAGGACCGTACAGCGAAGAAACGAGGTAGCAGTCGACCGGCCATGCCAGCCATCCGTATCCCAGTCCGGGACCGGAAGACCAACCGTAAGCCAGCGCACGCGCGTCCGGGTTGTCCCAGCTCCAGTCGGAACCGGAAGAACCGCTCTCCTCTGCGCTCCAGCTCTCTTCAGCGCTGAAGTTGTTGGAGCTTTCTTCCCCTTCGCCGCCTTCTCCTTCTCCTTCGCCGCCTTCACCTTCCTCGCTGCCAGAACCGCCGGATTGCTCAGCCAGTCGGGATTCTTCCGCTAAGCGAGACTCCTCGGCCCTTCTGGACTCTTCGGCGCGGCGGGATTCCTCCGCAAGACGAGCTTCTTCCGCCCGTCTGGATTCCTCCGCCAGGCGTTCCTCTTCATCCGCGATCTTGCTCTGGGTTTCCCACAGTCTTTCGAGGATCTCCTGAGACTTGGCTTCCTGCTCCTG
>ONYR01000342.1 GCA_900322165.1 uncultured Eubacteriales bacterium | reverse complement strand
CGAAATATGGTCACAGCCAAGCAAAAAAGCCTTTTGCATCAGCAAATCGAACTTCAGATGACGGTTGCACCGGATGCAAGGGTTTGGCGTGTGCCCCTTCTCATACGCTTCCACGAACGGTTTCAGCACGAACTCCTCAAAATCATCCGCATAATTCAGGACATAATAAGGCATGTCGAGCCGACCCGCGACCCATCTGGCATCCTCCACGTCCGAGAGGCTGCAGCAGGTCTTCTCCCGGGCGACCCCGATATCCTCATTCTCATACAGCCGCATCGTGACTCCGACGCACTCGATCCCCTGCCGTTTCAACAGAAGAGCGGCGACACTCGAGTCAACGCCGCCGCTCATCGCTACCATCGCTTTATTCACTGATTACTCCGATATCGCTGCCGGTTTCCCGGCCTTTCATTACTGTATTATCTGGCACGCAGCACGCGCCCTCTTCCGCCCTTGACAAGCCGGCTGTCCTTCGCCGCGATCTCGCCTCCGATCAGGGTATAGCTGATCCCCTCGGCAAGCTGTTTCGAATCGGCAAAGGTTGCGTTGTCGCGAATCGCACCAAGCGCAAACACGTTGATATCCGCTGCCATCCCGGCCTTCAGAACACCGCGGTCCTTCAGCGAAATGCGCTGCGCCGGAAGCGCGGTCATTTTATAGATTGCTTCCTCGATCGGCATGATCGAGCGCTCCACCACATATTCACGAATCATTTTCGGGAATGCGCCGTAGAGTCTCGGGTGCGGGTTGCTCCCGCCGCCGTACAAGCCATCGGAAATCACCGTGCAGTAAGGCAGTTTCAGGACTTTGTCGACATCCTCCGCACTCATGCTCATGATAATGACGCCGATCTTGCCCTCTTCCTCAGCCACAAGACGCCCGAACCATTCGCACGGATCCTCCAGGCCAAGCTCCTTCGCGATCTGCGCCACGTTCTTCCCGCAGACCCAGCGGTTTTTCTCAAGCGTAACACCAGAGATCACCGTTCGCTCCCAGCCGATACTCTCGACCATGTTGTCCCAACCGTCCTGCTTTTTCATGATCTCCGCGCGAAGCTTCTCCGCGCCTTCCTTCGTACCTAAATAGGAAAGATCATGTCCCTCCAGCACAACGGGCGGGATCAGGGAAAGTGCCGTCGTCGCGCCGCCGGTATACGGATAGGCATCACAGGTAACGTCCACTCCCTCCGCTCTGGCAGCCTCGATCACTTCGATCGCTTCATCGATCCTGGAGCCCCAGTTTCGGACACCGGTCGCTTTAAAATGGCTGATCTCCAGACGCGCTCCGGCCTCCTTGCAGATCTCGATGATCTCACGCACCGACTCCACAAGGCTGTCGCCCTCACCGCGCATATGGCAGGTCACCACGCCGCCGTACTTCGCGCACATCCGCGCCATCGCCACCTGATCCTCGTGCGAGAGCCAGCATTCCGGCTCATACATGATACCAAACGACAGTCCGACCGCGCCGGCCTTCATCGCATCTTCCACGTAGGCAACCGCCTGCGCACGCTCGGCCTCGCTCATCGGGCGGGATTCATATCCCATCGCAGCCGTTGCGCACGCGCCGGCACCCACAAGCGACGTCACGTTGATCGAAAGCGGCTTTTTCGCGAGCGCATCCATGTACTCCGAGAACAGATGCATGTTGGTTTCAGGCATCTTTCCAAGGCATGGCTCAATATAGCGAAACTGGGCTTCTCTAGTCCGGTCACTGTTCGGGAACGCAGCGAGTCCGCAGTTTCCGCCGACCACTGTCGTGATGCCCTGCGCGATCTCCAGTTCACCGAAGGACGCGTCATACAGCGCACACAGATCGTGATGCCGATGAATATCGATAAACCCGGGCGTAATATACTGCCCCCGTGCATCGATCACATCCGATCCGACATCGCGGGAAGGACCGTAAAACACCCTCGATATCCGGCCGTTTTCGATCTCCAGCCCTCCGAGGAACGGTTTCCCGCCCTCGCCGTCACAGACGATTCCGTTAATGATCTTGCGGATCATGGCTTAATCTACTTTTTCCTCCGGTTTTTCGGCAAGTTCGGCCATCTTGTCCTTTACCATCTTATCTTCAGCCGCGTTTTTGCCGGTCAGCTTGTCGATCAGCTCAGGCACCACATCCAGTGCTTTGGAAACGGTATCCTGGTTTTTGATGCTGACAAGACGCACGTTGCCGTCTTTGATGACAAGCACTGCGCTCGGGGACATTTTCGCACCGATCGCGCCGCCAAGGCTTCCGTATTTTTCCTTCTCGCGAGAGCCTGCGCCAACGCCAAGGCTCACGTCGACCAGCGGAAGAATCATCATGTTGCCAAGCTGAACCGGCTCACCGATCACGGTTTTCGTAGAGACAAACCCTTCCATCTGATTCAGCAGGTCGCGCAGATTGTCTTTCGTCGTTGACATAATGTCATCCTTTCCTGCAAGTCATGCTTGCAATTCACTCGATTTTTATTTATCTGTCTGATTTACAGTTTCTGTCTGTTTTACAACGGCCGCCGGCTCCGAGGCTTTTGCAGCGTCCGAGGCTTTTGCAGCTTCTGCAGCTTTTGACTTTTCTGCTTCCGCAGCTTCCGCTTCCTTCGCGGCTGCCTCCTCCGCCTTCTTGGCCTCTGCGTCCTTCTTCTTTTTCAGCTTCCAGACAAAGCGGATCAGACGGCGGATATCACGGTTGCAGAGCGCCGCGATGATCGGACCCACAAGCACAGTCGCGATCGAGAAGTGCCCGCGGATGTCCGCAGTAAAATCCAGCACCTTCTCTTCCATCTCGGTCTTGACCTCGATGCGGTTACGCCTTGTCTGTTTCGGGAAAAGCATCGGCGCGATCGCATACCAGATTCCGATCAGCTTCGCCGTGTTATACGGATCACCGCTGCCGAAATGCAGGTCGATCTGATACCGTTTGGGAACGAGCGGCCGTAAAATATCGCCCAGCAGCTTGAAGATCGCGTTGATCGTTTCGGACTTGCGAGGATAGCGGTCATACATCCGCATGTACTTTTCGATCGGTCCAAGCTTTTCCTCGAGCGTCTCCTCGATCTTATCCGGCGCATCGAGAATCGCATCGATGATATCCCAGACCTTTTCGTAGAGTGCCTCCAGCTTGCCGATCCCCTGATCGATCCGGTCGGAAAGGTTGCCTCCCTCCCCGTTCTCCAAAGCTGCTTTGCGGGCTTTTTCCGCTTCGCGCTGTTTTTTCAGCTTCTCGCGCTCGGCAGCATCCTTCAGCCGCTGCTTCTCAGCGGCTTTCTCCGCCTTCGCCCTGCGCTTTTCTTCCTTCGCTTTTTCGCGCTGCTCTCTGGCGTAGGTCTCATCCTCCGCCATCCGAATGCGTTCTTTCCACTCTTCGGTCAGCGTGCTCAGAAGCTGTGCTTCTTCACTCTTCGGCTTCTCAACTTTCTTCGGAAGCGCCTCCCCGGCGGTCTCCCCGGCCTCAAGCGAGAAGACATTCTCGCCCTCTGCCGGCTCGATCTCCAGCTCGCCGTGCTGATGGTAAGCCTCTTCATCTTTTTCGCTTACCATGTCCGAGCCCGCGATCTGTTTCCAGGCCACCTTCACCTTCCAGACAAGCTTCTTATCGACAAAGTCGACCTCGACCCGAATCAGGTGGAAAAGCCAGAACACACGTGCATGCGCTTCGATCTGTTCTTGGTCCTTGAAGCCTTTCAGCTTGTAGAAGAACGGATCAAAGATCACGATGAGAAGGATCAGCAGCACCAGACCGATGATCCCAAGGAGAACAAAAAGGATCCACTTCAGCACAATGCCGATAACACTCAGCACACTCAGCGCCATCATGGATCCCCCCTCTCATCACAGTTTTGGTTTCGTTTCAGGCATACAGCCTTTTCAGTACTTT
>ONYR01000223.1 GCA_900322165.1 uncultured Eubacteriales bacterium | reverse complement strand
GGTGACCGTCGTGATAACGACCGTCAGCGCGGAAGCGAGCTTGGTGAGGAACGGACGGAGCGAGCTGATGATCGCCTCGTCGCGGGTTCCGAACTTGAACTCGTTGTACTCAACGGTATTCATGATGGAGATCATCATAATGAGGTAGAAGCCGTACTGACCGAAGTTCGCCAGCATGTAGCCGACCGTAATGATGTAGAACTTGATCATGTTGCCGTGAGGCATCGCAAGGCCCGGAACCAGCATCAGAACGTAGCCGACGGTCGCGACGATCGCGAGGATGTGCATGAACTTCTTGCGCGGAACCTTGCGGGAGATCATCGGGTAGAAGATCATCAGAAGCGCGGTGACGGACATGCCGACCGTGGTAAACAGGGAGTAGAGACCGCCGCTGTAGCCGAAGTCAAAGTAGATGTAGGTGGAGCCGATACCGCCGAGAACGATGCCGTTGCCGATCTGCTGAATCAGGAAAATAAGCGCGATCCAGAGAAGCTGATCGTTGCCGGTGATCGTGGAGATGATCTTTTTAAAGCTCACCTTCGGAGCGGGCTCGGAAGAGTAGGAGCGGGTCTCCTTGACACCGAAGATCGTAATGAAAAGGAACAGAGGCGCGAGAATGCTGATGACAAGCGCGATGCGGCCGTACGCGATGGTGGCGGAGGAGCCGATCGCCATGGCACCCGTTGTCAGAAGCGGGATGAGGATCGAAGCGGACGTGCCACCGATACCGGCAAAAAGCGTTGCGCGGGAGGTAAGCTGGTTGCGGGTGTCCGCGTCGGAAGTCAGCGCCGGCACCATGCCCCAGTAGGAAATGTCGTGCATCGTATAGGTGATGCTGTAGGCAAAGTAGAAGAAACCGAAGAGCCAGATAAAGCTCCAGCCCTGCAGGTTCGTGTTAAAGACAATGTAAACGACGATCGAGGTTGTCAGAATACCGATGAAAAGCCAGGGCTTGAACTTGCCCCACTTGGTGCGGGTGCGCTCGATGATGTTGCCCATGATCGGGTCGTTCAGGGCATCGAAGATACGCGAAGCAACCATGATCGCGGTGATCGCGCCAAGCTGCGCGTTGGTCAGCTCTCTCGTAAAGAGAATGAAGGTCATCAGGAAGTTCGTGACAAGGTTATAGACCATGTCGCGGCCGATGGTTCCAAGCGGGAACAGGAGTAGATTTCGCTTGTTGACAGCTTTCTCATCCATGGTGAAAGTGACTCCTCTCAAATGAAAGTTTTACAGACCTATCAAAGATAACAGAAAGGGGCGATCGTTGTCAATGAGAGTAAGCAAAATTGAACATGAGAAATAATCAGATATTGAAATGCCGGGTTTTCGTGTATACTGTTGAGTAGTGAATCCATTTCAATCAGGAGGAAACTCAAAGATGTCTGTACGAATTGATCTGAAAGCAAAACCGTTCTATCTCTCTGACGAAGCCATCGCCTGGGTCGAGGAGACCCTCGCCTCGATGAGTCTGAATGACAAACTCGGCCAGCTGTTCTGTCCGGGCGCGATGGGCGATCTTGACACGCTGCTCGCAGACATGGATCGCTGCGGCATGAAGCCGGGCGCGATCCTGTTCCGCAAATCCTCCGCTGAGGTGCTGCGCGGTAAGATCAAGAAGACGCAGGATCGTTACGAGATCCCGCTTCTGGTCGCGGCCGACCTTGACCGAGGCGCTTCGAACGTCATCGAAGAGGGAACACCGAACGGTCACCATATGCAGATCGCCGCGACGGGCGATCCGAATCTGGCCTACCGGGCTGCGCTTCTGTGCGCGAGACAGTGCATGGCAACCGGTACCAACTGGGATTTCGGCCCGGTGACGGATATCGACTTTAACCCCTACAGCCCGATCGTCAACGTACGCTCCTTCGGCTCAAATCCGGAGACGGTCGCTGAGTTTTCCTCACAGTATGCACGGGGACTGAAGGACGGCGGTATGCTCGCCTGTGCGAAGCATTGGCCGGGGGACGGCCGCGACTTTCGCGACCAGCATTTCCTCAGCTCCGTCAACGATCTCTCAGTCGAAGAGTGGGACAAGACCTACGGCATGGTCTACAAGCGCCTGATCGATGAAGGCATTCCGACGGTCATGACCGCGCACATCAAGCAGCCGGCCTACACGAAGTATTACAACCCGGACATCGCGGACCGCGACATCCTGCCCGGATCGCTCAACAAGGATCTGCACGAGAAACTGCTCCGCGGCAAGCTCGGGTTCAACGGCCTGATCGTCACGGACGCGACCTCGATGGTCGGTTTTGTCGAGCGCACGCCCAGAAGCAAGGCGGTTCCGCTTGCCATCGCGAACGGTGCGGATATGTTCCTCTTCAACCGTGATCTGGAAGAAGATTTCGAGTTCATGAAGCAGGGCTACGAGGAGGGCGTCATCACGCCGGAGCGCCTCGATGAAGCGGTAACCCGCATTCTCGCGCTCAAGGCATCGATCGGCCTGAACGAAAAGAAAGCAAACGGAACGCTCATCCCGCCGATCGAAGCGCTGGAGATCTTCAAGGATCCGGCCGGCCCCGCACAGGCAAAGGAAATCGCGGACAAAGGCATCACCTTGGTCCGCAACGAAGAGGGAACGCTCCCGCTTGACGTCAACAAGCAGAAGAACATTTATGTGATCGTGATCGGAGACAATGCCCCCGGCTATCATACCGCGAACTTCGGTTATCACAAGCTGTTCATCAGCGAGCTTGAAAAGCGCGGATTCAACGTCATTCTGTACGATAACGACAACCCGAACGTGCCGTTCAGCATCGGCAAGCTGCGCCTGTCCGAGCTTAAAAAGCGCGTGGATGTGATCTGCTATTTCGCGAACGTCCAGACGAGCGGCGGCGACAGCGCGGCAAGACTCTCCTGGCCGGGTGTCCGCAACACCATCCCGGTATCGATCTCCGACGTCCCGACAATCATGGTTTCGATCGACAATCCGTACCTTCTGACCGACGCGTCCGGTTTCAGAACCTACGTCAACGCTTATACTTCCGAGGATGTCGTTGTTAAAACACTGGTTGAGAAACTCTGCGGCGAATCCGAGTTCAAGGGCGTCAGCCCGATCGACCCGGAAGCGGGAATCTTCTCGAAATATATGTAAAACCACAGAAAAGCTGGCAAAAGAAATCAATCCAGCTGCTGCGGGAGGAGGATCTCGGTCGTAAAGGCACCGTCCTCTGAGTTCCGCGTAAGGTAGCCGCCAAGCTTTTCTACTGTATCATCCATACGAACCAGCCCAAGACCATGGCCGTGCCCTTTTGTGGTGGCAAAGCGGCCGTGGATCCTGGGCATTTTTTTGCCCGCATAGAAGTTGGTGCAGGAAATATAGAGCTGAGGGCCCTTCATATCCATGTAAAGCCGAATCATGCGCTTTTCTTTTGGCAGGGTCAGACTGGCTTCAATCGCGTTATCCAGGAGATTTCCGATAATGACACAAAGATCCAACTCTGGTATTTTCAGTTCATAGGGAATGGAAGCTTCAGCGCGGAGCGGGATATCCTTGCTTTTGGCAAGGCTGATCTTGCTGTTTAAGATCGCATCGGTCATGGCGTTGCCGGTTTTCACGGCTAGGTCAACCGTGTGGAGATCGGTATCGAGCAGGTTCAGGTAAGCCACAAGCGCATCCCAGTTTTGATCCGCCGCGTAGGCTTTCATGGTCTGGATATGGTTTCGATAATCGTGACGCCAGCC
>ONYR01000226.1 GCA_900322165.1 uncultured Eubacteriales bacterium | reverse complement strand
GTGCGGAATTGGTGCGGAGTGTGTCCCCAAAACCCGAAAAACCATTGAAAATAAAGGAGATTTAGAATATATGAAATTAGGTATCGTCGGCCTTCCGAATGTCGGAAAGAGCACCTTGTTTAATTGCTTGACAAAGGCAGGAGCCGCCGCGGCGGCAAACTATCCGTTCTGCACGATCGAACCGAATATCGGAATCGCTGCGGTTCCGGATAAGCGTCTGGATGTTTTGACAAAGATGTACAATTCTGCGAAAACGACCCCTGCGATCATCGAGTTTGTCGATATCGCCGGTCTTGTGCGCGGTGCGAGCAAGGGGGAGGGCCTCGGAAACCAGTTTCTTTCTCATATTCGCGAGTGTGACGCGATCGTTCATGTCGTTCGCTGCTTTGATGATGACGATATCATTCATGTGGACGGTTCTGTGGATCCGATCCGTGATATCGAGACCATCAACATGGAGCTGATCTTTTCGGATATGGAGATGCTCGAGCGCCGCAAAGCCCGCCTCGGTAAGGCTGCCAAGATGGACAAGAGCGCGGCCGCGGAGCTGGCACTGGTTGAGAAAGTGTATGAGACGCTGGAAAACGGAAACCGCATTAAGGAGATGGAGCTGAGCGAGGAAGAGAAGAAGATCGTGGATTCGTTTGAGCTTCTCAGTTCCAAACCGGTGATCTACGCAGCCAACGTGCTGGAGGATGACCTTGCGGATGACGGAGCGAGCAACGCGTATGTTGCCAAGGTGCGTGAATACGCGAAGGCAGCCGGAGAAGAGGTTTTCGTTGTCTGCGCGAAGATCGAAGAGGAGATCGCTTCGCTGGATCCGGAGGAGAAGGAGATGTTCCTCGAAGAGATGGGCATTACCGGAACCGGTCTTGACCGTCTGATCGCGGCAAGCTACAGCCTGCTTGGCCTGATCAGCTACCTGACAGCCGGACCGACCGAAAGCCGTGCCTGGACGATCAAGAAGGGGACTCTCGCACCTCAGGCCGCCGGCAAGATCCACTCGGATTTTGAAAGAGGATTCATCCGGGCTGAGGTCGTTGCCTATGATGATCTGATCGCCTGCGGTTCGTACAATGCCGCGCGTGAGAAGGGACTTGTCCGTTCCGAGGGCAAGGAATATGAGATGAAGGACGGCGATGTCGTGCTGTTCCGCTTTAATGTTTGATGGGAGGATGCCGTTACCTATGATTTCTACAGAGGCACGTAGGGAAATTGAAAAAAGACGTACCTTTGCCATTATTTCGCACCCGGATGCCGGTAAAACGACGCTGACGGAAAAGCTTCTGCTGTACGGAGGCGCAATCGTGGAAGCCGGTATGGTTAAAGGAAAGAAGAACATGCGCCATGCGGTTTCCGACTGGATGGAGATCGAGAAACAGCGTGGTATTTCGGTTACTTCTTCCGTTATGCAGTTCCGCTATGACGGCTATTGCATCAATATTCTGGATACGCCCGGCCATCAGGATTTCTCCGAAGATACCTACCGTACGCTGATGGCAGCGGATTCCGCGGTCATGGTCATCGACGGATCCAAGGGCGTTGAGGCCCAGACAAGGAAGCTGTTTAAGGTCTGCCGTATGCGCGGCATTCCGATTTTTACGTTCATCAACAAGATGGACCGTGAAGCGAAGGACAGCTTTGATCTGATGGCTGATATCGAAGGAGAGCTTGGCATCGAGACCTGCCCGATCAACTGGCCGATCGGTTCCGGCAAAGCGTTCCAGGGTGTCTATGATCGGCAGCACAATCGCATGCTGAAGTTCGTTTCGGAAGGTACCGCACTCGGCGGTGCTCATGAAGTCGAAGCGGTTTCGATGGAGCTTGATGATCCCGCGCTGGGTGAGCTGATCGGGGAAGATGCGAAAGAGCAGCTTATTGAAGAGCTCGAGCTGCTGGACGGTGCAGGTCATCCGCTCGATATGGAGATGGTGAGACGCGGTGAATTATCGCCGGTGTTCTTCGGTTCGGCGCTGACGAATTTCGGCGTGGAACCGTTCCTGAAGGAGTTCCTTTCCATGACGACCTCGCCGCTTCCGAGAGAAGCAGAAGAGGGGATCGTAGAACCCGCGGAGGCTCCGTTCTCTGCATTTGTGTTCAAGATCCAGGCGAACATGAATAAAGCGCACCGTGATCGTGTTGCGTTTATGCGTATCTGCTCCGGTGTGTTTGAAAAAGGCATGGAAGTGTACCATGTTCAGGAAGGCAAGAAGATCAAGATCTCGCAGCCGACGCAGCTGATGGCACAGGATCGTTCAATCGTGGACGTGGCCTATGCCGGGGATATCATCAGTGTGTTTGATCCCGGCATCTTTTCGATCGGCGATACGATCTGTGACCCGAGCAAGATCATTCACTATCACGGGATCCCGACCTTTGCGCCGGAACATTTCTGCCGTTTGCGCCAGGTTGATTCCCTGAAGCGTAAGCAGTTTATTAAGGGCACGACGGAAATCGCGCAGGAAGGTGCGATCCAGATCTTCCTTGAGCCCGGAAAAGGCATGGAGGAAGTCATTGTCGGCGTTGTCGGTACGCTGCAGTTTGACGTGTTGACATACCGTCTTGTCCATGAGTATAATATTGAGACACGCATGGAAATGCTGCCTTATGAGCTGATCCGCTGGGTCGATAATAAAGACCTTGATCTGAGCCAGCTGACGCTGACCTCCGATACCAAGGTGGTACAGGATATGAAAGGCAACGACCTGCTGTTGTTTGCAAGCGACTGGAATATCGATTGGGCCCTTTCCCATAACAAGGGACTGAAGCTCTCTGAGTTCAACCAGTCGTAAACATCCGTATTCTAACGAAAGATAAGGATAGAGCAATGAGCGAAAAAAACATGGAGATCATGGAAGAAAAGAAGGAAGGCCTTCATCTTCCCGAGCCGGAAAACTTTATTGAACGTGAGATCAACGCCGATCTTGAGAAGGGCGTGAACACGGTCGTTCAGACTCGTTTCCCGCCTGAACCCAACGGCTACATGCACATCGGTCATATCAAAGCCATCTGTGTGGATTTCGGCACCGCTGAAAAGTACGGCGGTATCTGCAACCTTCGTTTTGACGATACCAACCCCAGCAAGGAAGATACCGAATACGTTGACAGCATCATGAACGATATTCGCTGGATGGGCTTCAAGTGGGAGCATATGTACTACGCTTCGGAGTACTATGATCAGCTTTATGAATTTGCCCTTCAGCTGATCCGCAAGGGAGTTGCCTATGTGGATGACCTGACGCAGGAAGAGATGCGTGAATACCGCGGAACGCTGACGGAGCCCGGTAAGAATTCTCCCTACCGCGACCGCAGCGTGGAAGAGAATCTTGACCTTTTTGACCGCATGAAGAACGGCGAGTTCAAGGAAGGTGAGAAGGTGCTTCGCGCCAAGATCGACATGTCCTCCCCGAATATGAATATGCGCGACCCTGCGATGTACCGCATTTCCTACACGCCTCATCATCGGACCGGAACGAAGTGGTGCATCTATCCGATGTACGATTTCGCCCATCCGCTGTCCGATGCGATCGAGGGTGTAACCTATTCGCTGTGCAGCTTCGAATTTGAGGACCATCGCCCGCTGTATAACTGGTTTATCGAGCAGGTCGGATGCTTCGATCATCCGCCGAGACAGATCGAGTTCTCCCGCATGGAGATCACGAACGTCGTTACCTCTAAGCGTAAGCTGAGAGCGCTTGTCGAGAACCATGTTGTTGACGGTTGGGATGACCCGAGAATGCCTACTCTGGCCGGTCTTCGCAAGCGTGGCTACACGCCGGAGTCCATTAAGAAGTTTATCGCCGACACGGGTGTTGCGAAGTCCCGCGGTGCGACCATCGACTATGCGTTCCTTGAGTACTGCCTGCGTGAGGATCTGAAACTGCAGAATAAGCGTGTTATGGCCGTGCTGGATCCGGTTAAGGTTGTTATTACGAACTATCCGGAGAATCAGGTCGAATTCTTTGACGTAGTCAACAATCCGGAAAATCCCGAGCTTGGAAGCCGCAAGGTACCGTTTTCGAGAGAAGTCTATATTGAGCGGGCTGACTTTATGGAAGAGCCGGAGAAGAAATTCTTCCGCATGGCTCCCGGCCGTGAAGTCCGTTTGATGGGAGCGTATCTCGTGACCTGCAATGAGGTCGTTAAGGATGAGAACGGTGTGGTTCAGGAGATCCACTGCACCTATGATCCCGAGACGAAGGGTGGAAACGCGCCGGACGGCCGCAAGGTCAAGGGCACGATTCACTATGTCAGCTGCGCCGAAGGCGTTCCTGCAACGATTCGCCTCTACGACCATCTCTTCGTCTATGATGAGGCGGCGCAGGATTACATGACCAATCCGAATTCGGTAACGATCATGGACCATGCGTTCGTTGAACCGTCTGTCTGCAAAGAACCTCTCGGAACCCGCTATCAGTTTGTCCGTACCGGTTATTTCATCACTGATCCGGCAGACTCGAAGGATGGCAAGCTTGTCATCAATCAGATCGTTCCTCTGAAGAGCTCCTACAAGCCGCAGTAATGATAACGAAATCAAAACCCGCCGTTTCCTTGTGAAACGACGGGTTTCTTTTTATCATGCATAGACCTGGATCGGTTTGAGAAGCGGTGTACCACGTGCCGCGGTGACCGTGAGCGTGAGGCGATCGATCGTGCGAGGACTAAGCTGGCAGATCTTCTTGTGACCGATCGTCGTTCCGTAGTACCATACGGACTCCTGCCCGGAGTCGAGGGAAGAACTGAGTCGGAATGATTCGACGCGCTGCCCATATTCAATTGCTTCTGCAAGCACGACGTAGGAGACTTGTGTTGGCTGAGGGAAGGAGAGGGTGATTTGACACTGGGTCGGGCCGAGCTGTTTGATATCAGGTGTCAGGCCTTGAGCCAGATCGGTTGAGAAGGTCATTCGGATCCGTTCGCCGAGCTCTTTGAGCTGCTGCACATCTTTCTGATCAAACCGGCCGTCGGGGTTGGGCGGAATATTCAGGTTCAGGCAGCTGTTGCCGCCAACAGTTCGGAGATACGTATCCCACAAACGCTCCAGAGAATGGGGATGTTCTGAGGCATGGTAGAACCATCCGGGCCGGATCGACATATCGGTCTCCGAGGGACAGAAGACAAGCCCTTTGGAGTAGAGGATCTGAGAGAGCGAGCCGATTGCAGGATCCGGATTGTAAATACCGGGCAGTGATCCTTCAAGCGGCCCGGGGCCGGTTTGCACTTCAGCGAGATGACAGAGCTCAGAGGGAACGACCGACCATTCGGCAAAACGGGATTTCCCTCCTTCATTGCCGACCCAGCGCGTATCGGGACCATAATCGTTAAAGATCACGGCATTGGGCTGAAGCTGACGGATGAGCTTGATATAACGCGGGAAATCATACTGCTGACGGATCCCGCTTAGCCCTTCGCCGCAGGCATTGTCAAACCAGACGCAGAAGATCTCCCCGTACCCGGTCAGCAGTTCTTCAAGCTGGTGACAGTAATAATCATTGTAAGCCTCGCTCCCGTAACGGGCATCGTGCCGGTCCCAGGGGGAGAGATAAAAGCCGAATTTGAGCCCGTGTCTTTGGCAGGCTTCGGAAGCTTCCTTAACCACATCGACCGGGACCCCTGCGTTTCGGACACAGTGATCGGTGTAGGCAGAAGGCCAGAGGCAGAAGCCGTCATGATGCTTGGCTGTCAGGATCATGGCTTTCATCCCGGCTGACCGGATCGCTTCGCACCACTGATCACAGTCCAGATGAGCCGGAGCAAAGATAGCCGGATCTTCCTTGCCGGTGCCCCATTCGAGGTCGGTATAGGTGTTGGGTGAGAAATGGACAAAGGCATAAAACTCCGTGTCAAACCATGCCAGCTGTCTGGCTGATGGCTTGACTTGAGCCGCTTCGCGTAAATAGGATTCAAATTCCATAAGAAGGTCCTCACCGGTGATATAAATCTCTCTCTCACCGTATCTTAATCGGGATGGAGAGCAGAGTCAATCCATCATTGAATGGTAAGATAGATATTGCAAAAAAATACGCAAAAAGGTATAATCGTAGGCGTATTTGTTTTTTAACTTTAGATCCACAGGAGGATTTATTATGCTCGTTTCTGCAAAAGAAATGCTTGAAAAAGCAGTGGCCGGTCATTATGCGATCGGTGCGTTTAACCTGAATAACCTGGAGTGGACCAAGTCCGTTCTTGCCGCAGCGCAGGAAGCGAATGCCCCTGTCATCGTTCAGGTTTCCGAGGGAGCCG
This sequence comes from uncultured Eubacteriales bacterium, assembly GCA_900322165.1. GTDB lineage: Bacteria > Bacillota > Clostridia > Lachnospirales > Bianqueaceae > RUG760. The sequence goes on along the minus strand of ONYR01000226.1, from coordinate 7,743 downwards.
GTAAGTACATGGCCGGTTTCAAGAATGTAGCGGATATCGTTCGCAATGTCATGGAATATCAGAACATTACGGTTCCGGTTGCGCTGCACCTTGACCATGGCACCTACGAAGGCGCGCTGAAGTGCATCGAGGCAGGTTTCTCCTCCATTATGTTTGACGGATCCGCGCTTCCGATCGAAGAAAACCTTGCTAAGACCAAGGAGCTCGCAGAGCTTTGCGCTTCCAAGGGTATTTCCCTTGAGGCTGAGGTCGGTGCCATCGGCGGCGAGGAAGACGGTGTTGTCGGTATGGGCGAGTGCGCTGATCCGGACGAGTGCAAGAAGATCGCTGATCTTGGCATCACGATGCTTGCAGCCGGAATCGGAAACATTCACGGTGTCTATCCGGAAGGATGGCCGGGACTTCGTTTCGACGTTCTTGAAGCGATCAAGGCTAAGACCGGAGATATGCCGCTGGTTCTTCACGGCGGAAGCGGAATTCCGGATGAGATGGTTCAGCAGGCGGTTCGCATGGGCGTTGCTAAGGTAAACGTCAATACCGAGTGCCAGCTTGTCTTTGCGGCTGCGACCCGCGAATACATCGAAGCCGGCAAGGATCAGAAGGGCAAAGGTTTCGACCCGCGCAAACTGCTCGCGCCCGGTGCGGCTGCGATCAAGGCGAAGGTGCTTGAGAAGATCTACCTTTTCGGCTCCAACGATAAAGCTTGAGTTTGATTCGTTCAATGAATGGAAACGAAAAAAGGCAGGGGAATTCCCCTGCCTTTTTTCGTTTCCATTCATTGAACGAATCAAACTCAAGCTTTATCGTTGGAGCCGAAAAGGTAGATCTTCTCAAGCACCTTCGCCTTGATCGCAGCCGCACCGGGCGCGAGCAGTTTGCGCGGGTCGAAACCTTTGCCCTTCTGATCCTTGCCGGCTTCGATGTATTCGCGGGTCGCAGCCGCAAAGACAAGCTGGCACTCGGTATTGACGTTTACCTTAGCAACGCCCATGCGAACCGCCTGCTGAACCATCTCATCCGGAATTCCGCTTCCGCCGTGAAGAACCAGCGGCATATCTCCGGTCTTAGCCTTGATCGCTTCAAGAACGTCGAAACGAAGTCCCGGCCATCCTTCCGGATAGACACCGTGAATGTTTCCGATTCCGGCTGCAAGCATCGTGATGCCAAGATCAGCGATCTTCTTGCACTCGTCCGGATCAGCGCACTCGCCCATACCGACAACACCGTCTTCCTCGCCGCCGATGGCACCGACCTCAGCCTCAAGGGAAATACCCTTGGAAGCGCAAAGCTCTGCGAGCTCCTTGGTCTTAGCAAGGTTTTCTTCGATCGGAAGCGCGGATCCGTCAAACATAATGGAGGAGAAACCTGCCTCGATGCACTTCAGCGCGCCTTCGTAGGTGCCATGGTCAAGGTGCAGCGCAACCGGAACCGTAATGTTCTGATATTCCATGACATTGCGAACGATATCCGCTACATTCTTGAAACCGGCCATGTACTTACCGGCTCCCTCGGAAACCTGAACGATGACAGGGGCATTCGCTTCCTGCGCTGCGGCAAGAACGGACTTGGTCCACTCCAGGTTATTCAGGTTAAACGCACCGATCGCATAATGACCGGCCACTGCTTTTTCAAGCATTTCTTTTGCAGAAACGAGCATAATAAATCCTCCTGTGGATCTAAAGTTAAAAAACAAATACGCCTACGATTATACCTTTTTGCGTATTTTTTTGCAATATCTATCTTACCATTCAATGATGGATTGACTCTGCTCTCCATCCCGATTAAGATACGGTGAGAGAGAGATTTATATCACCGGTGAGGACCTTCTTATGGAATTTGAATCCTATTTACGCGAAGCGGCTCAAGTCAAGCCATCAGCCAGACAGCTGGCATGGTTTGACACGGAGTTTTATGCCTTTGTCCATTTCTCACCCAACACCTATACCGACCTCGAATGGGGCACCGGCAAGGAAGATCCGGCTATCTTTGCTCCGGCTCATCTGGACTGTGATCAGTGGTGCGAAGCGATCCGGTCAGCCGGGATGAAAGCCATGATCCTGACAGCCAAGCATCATGACGGCTTCTGCCTCTGGCCTTCTGCCTACACCGATCACTGTGTCCGAAACGCAGGGGTCCCGGTCGATGTGGTTAAGGAAGCTTCCGAAGCCTGCCAAAGACACGGGCTCAAATTCGGCTTTTATCTCTCCCCCTGGGACCGGCACGATGCCCGTTACGGGAGCGAGGCTTACAATGATTATTACTGTCACCAGCTTGAAGAACTGCTGACCGGGTACGGGGAGATCTTCTGCGTCTGGTTTGACAATGCCTGCGGCGAAGGGCTAAGCGGGATCCGTCAGCAGTATGATTTCCCGCGTTATATCAAGCTCATCCGTCAGCTTCAGCCCAATGCCGTGATCTTTAACGATTATGGTCCCGATACGCGCTGGGTCGGCAATGAAGGAGGGAAATCCCGTTTTGCCGAATGGTCGGTCGTTCCCTCTGAGCTCTGTCATCTCGCTGAAGTGCAAACCGGCCCCGGGCCGCTTGAAGGATCACTGCCCGGTATTTACAATCCGGATCCTGCAATCGGCTCGCTCTCTCAGATCCTCTACTCCAAAGGGCTTGTCTTCTGTCCCTCGGAGACCGATATGTCGATCCGGCCCGGATGGTTCTACCATGCCTCAGAACATCCCCATTCTCTGGAGCGTTTGTGGGATACGTATCTCCGAACTGTTGGCGGCAACAGCTGCCTGAACCTGAATATTCCGCCCAACCCCGACGGCCGGTTTGATCAGAAAGATGTGCAGCAGCTCAAAGAGCTCGGCGAACGGATCCGAATGACCTTCTCAACCGATCTGGCTCAAGGCCTGACACCTGATATCAAACAGCTCGGCCCGACCCAGTGTCAAATCACCCTCTCCTTCCCTCAGCCAACACAAGTCTCCTACGTCGTGCTTGCAGAAGCAATTGAATATGGGCAGCGCGTCGAATCATTCCGACTCAGTTCTTCCCTCGACTCCGGGCAGGAGTCCGTATGGTACTACGGAACGACGATCGGTCACAAGAAGATCTGCCAGCTTAGTCCTCGCACGATCGATCGCCTCACGCTCACGGTCACCGCGGCACGTGGTACACCGCTTCTCAAACCGATCCAGGTCTATGCATGATAAAAAGAAACCCGTCGTTTCACAAGGAAACGGCGGGTTTTGATTTCGTTATCATTACTGCGGCTTGTAGGAGCTCTTCAGAGGAACGATCTGATTGATGACAAGCTTGCCATCCTTCGAGTCTGCCGGATCAGTGATGAAATAACCGGTACGGACAAACTGATAGCGGGTTCCGAGAGGTTCTTTGCAGACAGACGGTTCAACGAACGCATGGTCCATGATCGTTACCGAATTCGGATTGGTCATGTAATCCTGCGCCGCCTCATCATAGACGAAGAGATGGTCGTAGAGGCGAATCGTTGCAGGAACGCCTTCGGCGCAGCTGACATAGTGAATCGTGCCCTTGACCTTGCGGCCGTCCGGCGCGTTTCCACCCTTCGTCTCGGGATCATAGGTGCAGTGGATCTCCTGAACCACACCGTTCTCATCCTTAACGACCTCATTGCAGGTCACGAGATACGCTCCCATCAAACGGACTTCACGGCCGGGAGCCATGCGGAAGAATTTCTTCTCCGGCTCTTCCATAAAGTCAGCCCGCTCAATATAGACTTCTCTCGAAAACGGTACCTTGCGGCTTCCAAGCTCGGGATTTTCCGGATTGTTGACTACGTCAAAGAATTCGACCTGATTCTCCGGATAGTTCGTAATAACAACCTTAACCGGATCCAGCACGGCCATAACACGCTTATTCTGCAGTTTCAGATCCTCACGCAGGCAGTACTCAAGGAACGCATAGTCGATGGTCGCACCGCGGGACTTCGCAACACCCGTGTCGGCGATAAACTTCTTAATGGACTCCGGCGTGTAGCCACGCTTGCGAAGACCGGCCAGAGTAGGCATTCTCGGGTCATCCCAACCGTCAACAACATGGTTCTCGACAAGCGCTCTCAGCTTACGCTTAGAGGTAACGACGTTCGTGATCTCCATGCGGGAGAACTCGATCTGTCTCGGCGGATGATCGAAGCATCCGACCTGCTCGATAAACCAGTTATACAGCGGGCGATGGTCCTCAAATTCGAAGCTGCACAGCGAATAGGTTACACCCTCGATCGCATCGGACAGCGGATGGGCGAAATCGTACATCGGATAGATGCACCACTTCGTTCCGGTCCGATGATGAGGCGTGTAGGAAATGCGGTACATCGCAGGGTCGCGCATATTCATATTCGGGGAGGACATGTCGATCTTGGCGCGAAGCACCTTCTCACCTTCCTTGAACTCGCCGTTCTTCATGCGGTCAAAAAGGTCAAGATTCTCTTCCACGCTGCGGTCGCGGTAGGGAGAATTCTTACCGGGCTCCGTCAGCGTTCCGCGGTATTCACGCATCTCTTCCTGCGTCAGGTCATCCACATAGGCAACTCCCTTGCGGATCAGCTGAAGGGCAAATTCATAAAGCTGATCATAGTACTCCGAAGCGTAGTACATATGCTCCCACTTGAAGCCCATCCAGCGAATATCGTTCATGATGCTGTCAACGTATTCGGTATCTTCCTTGCTGGGGTTGGTATCGTCAAAACGAAGGTTGCAGATACCGCCGTACTTTTCAGCGGTGCCGAAATCCACACAGATGGCTTTGATATGACCGATGTGCATGTAGCCGTTGGGTTCAGGCGGGAAACGAGTCTGAACGACCGTGTTCACGCCCTTCTCAAGATCGGCGTTGATCTCACGTTCAATAAAGTTTTCCGGCTCGGGAAGATGAAGGCCTTCCTTCTTTTCTTCCATGATCTCCATGTTTTTTTCGCTCATTGCTCTATCCTTATCTTTCGTTAGAATACGGATGTTTACGACTGGTTGAACTCAGAGAGCTTCAGTCCCTTGTTATGGGAAAGGGCCCAATCGATATTCCAGTCGCTTGCAAACAACAGCAGGTCGTTGCCTTTCATATCCTGTACCACCTTGGTATCGGAGGTCAGCGTCAGCTGGCTCAGATCAAGGTCTTTATTATCGACCCAGCGGATCAGCTCATAAGGCAGCATTTCCATGCGTGTCTCAATATTATACTCATGGACAAGACGGTATGTCAACACGTCAAACTGCAGCGTACCGACAACGCCGACAATGACTTCCTCCATGCCTTTTCCGGGCTCAAGGAAGATCTGGATCGCACCTTCCTGCGCGATTTCCGTCGTGCCCTTAATAAACTGCTTACGCTTCAGGGAATCAACCTGGCGCAAACGGCAGAAATGTTCCGGCGCAAAGGTCGGGATCCCGTGATAGTGAATGATCTTGCTCGGGTCACAGATCGTATCGCCGATCGAAAAGATGCCGGGATCAAACACACTGATGATATCCCCGGCATAGGCCACGTCCACGATTGAACGATCCTGTGCCATCAGCTGCGTCGGCTGCGAGATCTTGATCTTCTTGCCTTCCTGAACATGGTACACTTCCATGCCTTTTTCAAACACACCGGAGCAGATACGCATAAACGCAACACGATCACGGTGCGCTTTATTCATGTTCGCCTGGATCTTGAACACAAATGCAGAGAACGGAGCCTCCGCGGGTTCTACGATCCCCTCTTCTGCTTCTCTCGGAAGCGGCGAGGTCGTCATGGAAAGGAACTCCTTCAGGAACGGTTCCACGCCGAAATTCGTCAGCGCCGAACCGAAGAACACCGGCGATAATTCACCGCGTCTCACCATCTCCATATCGAGCGGATGACCTGCACCGTCCAGCAGCTCGAGCTCTTCAATAAGCTGCTCTTTCGCATCTTCCCCGATCAGCTCACCCAGCGCGGGATCATCAAGCTCCATCGAAACCGCTTCGACTTCATGAGCACCGCCGAGTGCGGTACCTTCCGAAACGAACTTCAGCATGCGATTGTGCTGCCGATCATAGACACCCTGGAACGCTTTGCCGGAACCGATCGGCCAGTTGATCGGGCAGGTCTCGATGCCAAGCTCTCCTTCGATATCAGCCATCAGATCAAAGCTGTCCTTCGCTTCACGGTCCATCTTGTTGATGAACGTAAAAATCGGAATGCCGCGCATACGGCAGACCTTAAACAGCTTCCTTGTCTGGGCCTCAACGCCCTTGGATCCGTCGATGACCATGACCGCGGAATCCGCTGCCATCAGCGTACGGTAGGTATCTTCGGAGAAATCCTGATGGCCGGGCGTATCCAGAATATTGATGCAATAGCCGTCATAGCGGAACTGCATAACGGAAGAAGTAACCGAAATACCACGCTGTTTCTCGATCTCCATCCAGTCGGAAACCGCATGGCGCATGTTCTTCTTTCCTTTAACCATACCGGCTTCCACGATTGCGCCTCCGTACAGCAGAAGCTTTTCCGTCAGCGTCGTTTTACCGGCATCCGGGTGCGAAATAATGGCAAAGGTACGTCTTTTTTCAATTTCCCTACGTGCCTCTGTAGAAATCATAGGTAACGGCATCCTCCCATCAAACATTAAAGCGGAACAGCACGACATCGCCGTCCTTCATCTCATATTCCTTGCCCTCGGAACGGACAAGTCCCTTCTCACGCGCGGCATTGTACGAACCGCAGGCGATCAGATCATCATAGGCAACGACCTCAGCCCGGATGAATCCTCTTTCAAAATCCGAGTGGATCTTGCCGGCGGCCTGAGGTGCGAGAGTCCCCTTCTTGATCGTCCAGGCACGGCTTTCGGTCGGTCCGGCTGTCAGGTAGCTGATCAGGCCAAGCAGGCTGTAGCTTGCCGCGATCAGACGGTCAAGACCGGTTCCGGTAATGCCCATCTCTTCGAGGAACATCTCCTTCTCCTCCGGATCCAGCGAAGCGATCTCCTCTTCGATCTTCGCGCAGACAACGAAAACCTCTTCTCCGGCTGCCTTCGCGTATTCACGCACCTTGGCAACATACGCGTTGCTCGCTCCGTCATCCGCAAGGTCATCCTCCAGCACGTTGGCTGCGTAGATCACCGGTTTGGAACTGAGAAGCTCAAACGAATCCACGATCTTCTTCTCTTCCTCGCTCAGCTCCATCTCCTTAATGCGGTTTCCGTTTTCCAGCGTCTCATACACTTTCTCAACCAGTGCCAGCTCCGCGGCCGCGCTCTTGTCCATCTTGGCAGCCTTACCGAGGCGGGCTTTGCGGCGCTCGAGCATCTCCATATCCGAAAAGATCAGCTCCATGTTGATGGTCTCGATATCACGGATCGGATCCACAGAACCGTCCACATGAATGATATCGTCATCATCAAAGCAGCGAACGACATGAACGATCGCGTCACACTCGCGAATATGAGAAAGAAACTGGTTTCCGAGGCCCTCCCCCTTGCTCGCACCGCGCACAAGACCGGCGATATCGACAAACTCGATGATCGCAGGGGTCGTTTTCGCAGAATTGTACATCTTTGTCAAAACATCCAGACGCTTATCCGGAACCGCAGCGATTCCGATATTCGGTTCGATCGTGCAGAACGGATAGTTTGCCGCCGCGGCGGCTCCTGCCTTTGTCAAGCAATTAAACAAGGTGCTCTTTCCGACATTCGGAAGGCCGACGATACCTAATTTCATATATTCTAAATCTCCTTTATTTTCAATGGTTTTTCGGGTTTTGGGGACACACTCCGCACCAATTCCGCAC
>ONYR01000238.1 GCA_900322165.1 uncultured Eubacteriales bacterium | reverse complement strand
CAGCGTGGACCAGAACGGATTCAGTTCGTCCGGGTAACCCATCTTGATCTTGATCGTGGAGAGCTTGAGAATGGCTTTTTCCTTGGTCGCGGGGGAGAGGAAGGTGTTCTTGCCGACGCGCACCTCGTAGGTCGCGATGACCTTCTTGACAAGGTCGACAACGTCTTTCTTCGCCTCTTCACCAAAATAGGTGCGGCCGTAGTAGAGACCGACGGGCTGCGAGTAGAGTGCGGAAGCGATCTGGTAGGCACGCTTTTTCAGCTCCGGATCCGCAGGAACACCCATCAAAGCGCGGCGGTAGGTCGTGCCGATCGTGTAGAGCTCCTCGGAGAGAAGAGAAGTATGGTCGAGTAAAGTCTGGACGTAAGCCCAGTGAATATAAAGCGGGAAGGTCTCTTCGGAGTAGTAACCGCTCATCTCGCGGATGGCGCGCGGATCACCGACGACAACATAGGAAGGCAGCTTTCCGTAGAGGTCCTGGAGCACCTTTTTCAGATCCAGCGGCTTAACAAACTCAGCCGCTTCATCCAGATCCATCGGGTTGTACAGCGCGACATAATCCGCCAGCTCAAGCTGGCTCTTGACCTTCTTGGCAACAAGCGCATCGAACGCGAACGTGTCATCAAGGTACTGGGCCTGCTCCTCAGGAGAGAGCGGCGTGTAGGCGAGGGCGGCCTGAGCCATGCCTCGGTAGAGTCCCAGAAGCTGCGGGCCGGCCGGATTGCCTTCCTCATAGAAGGTGGTGTCAGGAAGGATGATCTCCGGGCCCATGATATAGAACGCATGGTTCGTCGCGTTCTTCATATCGGTCTCGATCTGCATCTGCAGCGGGAGACGGATCTTTTCCTGAAGGAACTCAGCGGCGACCTCGTTCAGCTCCGCAGGGGTGCGAATCGCCTTGATCTTTTCAAGCTTCGGGAGAAGCGGGGTGATGCCAAGCTTGTTGCGGGACTCGGTGTCGAGGAATTTCTGGTAGAGCTTGATGGCGTAGGCCATTTCCGGGATGTCGGTCGTCTTTTCGCCCCTTGCGAACGCCTCAAACTCGCTCATCATCAGCTTTTGTACGTTCTCATCAAGCTCCGCGAAGCCGCCGGCAGTCGGACGGTCGTCCGGAATCACTGCAGTCTCGAGCCATTCGCCGTTGACGGCGTGGAACAGGTCGTCCTGAATTCTGACTTGATTGTCGCTCATATGATTTGTCTCCTTGTATTTATATTTTCAAACAGACCAGCCGAGGGGGCGGGTCTGCTTTTGTCTGGGGGAATGTGGATGATCGCGGACGGTCGCAGAGGATCGCGGCCAATCGCGGATGATCACAGATCGATAATGACCTTCATCGCCTTGTCCTTTTCCTGGTCGATGAGGCGGTAGGCTTTCTCGTAATCATCGAAGGGAATGTGGTGGGTGATCAGCGCGTCAAGGCGGATCCTGCCGGCGGAGACGAGCTCGATGGCCTCAAGCCAGTCCTCCTTGCGGTACATCGCCGTGCCGATGAGGCTCAGCTCATGGTCCTGGACGAAGCCCATGTTGATCGGGTACGGATCGGCCACCACGCCCATGACAATGACCGTGCTGCCTTTGCGGGCGATCTCCACGGCTTCGTTTAAGGTCCGGCCGTTGCCGATGCACTCGAAAATGACGTCCGCGCCGTCCGGGCCGAATTCGTCAAAGATCGCATCGCGAAGCGGCTTTTCAAGCGGGTTGACTGTGACAAGACCGACGTCCTTGGCCTTTTGCAAACGGCAGGCGGAGATCTCCGAAAGCAGGACTTTCTCTGCGCCCATCGCCTTGAGGCTCTGACCGACAAGGTTGCCGATCGTACCGCCGCCCATGACCACGCACTTTTTGCCTGTGGGATTACCGAAACGCCGCGCTGCATGGACACCGCAGGCCAAAGGCTCGAGGAGCGTTGCCTCGGACGGATCCATCCCGGAAGGCAGTTTCAGCGTCCAGGCCGCATCGACAACGAAATATTCACTCGCCATGCCGGTCGTCTGGAAGCCCATGACCTTCAGATCGTTGCAGTCGTTGTACATGCCATGGGTGCAAGGGTAGCAATGCCCGCAGACCACCTGCGGCATGACCGTCACAAGGTCGCCTTCGGCAAAGCCCGTGACCTCCGCGCCGACCTTCACAACGCGCGCGGAAACCTCGTGCCCCTGCGTGACGGGATAGGAAGTGTAGGGATGCTTGCCGTGCCAGACGTGAATGTCCGAGCCGCAGACCCCGATCTTCTCCATTTTCAGTGTAAGTTGGTTCGGGCCCATCGGCGGGACGGGAACCTCTTGGAAGGTGATTTCGCCGGGCTTGATCATGACTTGCTGTTTCATGGTTAAACCTCCTTGCCGCATAGGCGGCCGTCAGCTGCAGGCAGGTTGGATCGACTGAATTATTATGCTTAGCATACATAATAGCAACAGAGCATGCTTTTGTCAAAACCTGCATGAGCGCTCAATTGCCGCGCTTGATTTCGCGATCGTTGTTATCTCCGCGGTGGAGGGCGTGCGTTCGCGAAGTGGAAATAATATGGAAACAATATCCGAATAATGGTTGAAAAACGGCTAAATTGCGGTTGCACTTGAACGTGAGCTCCGCTATACTATGGTTAGTTGAAAGACAACAATCAATCATACGTTGGGAGGAGGTTCAGTCCATGCTGGATGATCTAAAAAAAAGAAAGCAGCGCCTTGGCCTTACCAATGAAGAACTGGCCGAGAAATCCGGAGTTCCGCTGGGAACCGTACAGAAAATCATGAGCGGGATCACGAAAGCACCTCGAGGGGAAACGCTGCGGGCGTTGGAGAAGGTGCTCTTTGCTTACCCGGATTTGGAAAAAGAAGCGCCGATCCCGATGCTGGAAGAGACGTTTTCGCCCTACATGGTTTCGAAGAAACGGGGAGAATATACGCTCGAGGACTATCTGGCGCT
>ONYR01000229.1 GCA_900322165.1 uncultured Eubacteriales bacterium | reverse complement strand
CCGGTCCACTCCGAAGGAAGCGCAGTTTTCTCATGTTTGGTATCCACAATATATTTCAGATACAGATAAGCGGGCACCGCTGACCATCCGTGGCAGAGGCTTCCGGCTTTGCCAAACGCGTCCGCGCCCTCTACGGTCTCCCAGAAGGACGTCGCCCCGCGTCGGAGCATGAAACCGTAATCCTCCGCGACCGTGCGGAACACAAGAGAGGCATAGTGCTCGGGATCCTGCAGCAGCGCCTCATATTTGAAGATCGAATGGCTGAGCGTGATCGGATAGAAATCAGGATCATGCAGGTGTGCCGTGGCAAGCGCCTGGCGGACAGCAGCCTTTTGAGCCTCGGGGACAAAACCACAAAGCAGCGAAAGCGCCTGCGTCAGCTCGCAGTGGTGGAATCGGCCTTGCTCAGCGACAAAGCTGCAGTAGTACTGCTTCTCCTCATCGAAGAAAGCTTGATGATAGGCCTGCTGCATCGCACTGAGTGTCTCGTGAAGAGATCGTGCGCGGATCGGATCGCCAAGAGACGATTCGATCTTAGCCAAGGCGCGGAGACTCAGCGCGGCCATCGCATTGAGCGGTGCATCATACAGAGAATTCGTGACAGAATGACCGTCGAGGCCGGTTTGCCATTCATAGAAATTCCAGTAAGCGGGCTCTCTGGGCGTTGGGATCAGGCCGTTGGCATCGATCCCTGCGATAAACCCATCGATGATCTCACGGCAGATAGGAAGCAGCCGACGGACAAACGAAAGATCATCAGAATAACGGAGATATTCCTCCACCTGAATCGGAAAGATCGCGGTAAAGGCGGGGATCGTAATCGAGGCTTTGCCCGGACTGATGAGCTCTAAATAATGATCCTCCCGCAGTGACTTCGCGATCAGCTCAAGGCTGGCCTTGGCAAACGTGTACTCTTCAAAAGCGTAATAACCGGCCAGCATCTGCGTTCGGCTGTCCATCGTATACAGCGCCTGCTCGCGCCACGGACAGTCTTCGTAATGCTCATGCATACATAAAAGCAGCGTGCGCAGCGAGGTGTGGAAGATCGTTTCGTGAAGCCGATCATGCAGCTGCACCTCGTACATCTTCTCGATCGGATAGCGGGTCGGAATAAGTCCGAGATAGTGAAGCGTGCAAGCGTTTGCGGAAAGCATCAGCTCCAGATACCGGCAGGCAGCCCGCTTAAACGGATAAACATAGACACTGCGGCCCTGAGGAAACCTGAGTTTCGCGGCAAAGTGGCGCAGACCGATCAGGGTGCGCACGTGGCCGTCATCGAGATGTTCACCCCAGCCGAGAAGCAGCTCGCCGGGCTCATCGAGCTCAATATCAAGGTAAAGCAGACCGGCATATTCCTGCCCAAGATCAACGATAAAGTCATTTCCGTTAAGCCGAACGCCTTCCGCGGAAGGAAACTGAGGCACCGGGTCCGGCCGCTCAAGAGCTCGGTACGCATGCTGCATCACAGAAGCGGGATCATTATCGGCCGCTCGCTGATCGGAGCGAGCGATCGCCTGCCCGGAAAGCACTAAAGACGAAGTGACCGGTGCATCAAGGGAAAGGCGTGAAACAGGCCGGGGCTTCAGCGTCCCGGAAACCGGCACTGCTGCCGCGGGCATGTAAGGCGGCAGCGGGACCGTAGCATCATAGGCAAACGAGTAGGAAAGCTGAGGGGTCAGCTTCGGTACATCCGAAAGGTAAGAACTGCAGCGGCGCACCGGCACGCCGGCATCGGAAACCAGAAGCTCATCCTCGCCCTCCATCACACTGAAAAGCACGCACGGCGCATGATCACGCACGGAGAAGCTGTCCTCGCCCTGATAGTAGACCATCAGCCGCAGTGTGTTGGTGCCACGCTCTACATATTCATCAAGCGGGATCGAGTCGTAGGTCCACTCGCCCTCGTAATCCGGAAAGGCAAAGACGGAAACAAGACTTTCGTTAATGTAAAGGGCATAGGTGGTTTCCGCGTGCAGGTCGATGTGACAAAGCTCTGGCTCTACCACCGCAAAATGACTTTTAAACTCAAATACTTCATTTTTGCCAAGACCATCGGGGTGCCAGATCGGCAGTGCGTTTTCCAGCGGATTCACGTCTTTACCTCCAACCGTTTGATATCCATGATTCGATGCTTCAGTACCTGGATAGATTCATTGTAAAAAAACAGTCCCGCCGCGTCAATCGGATTTTATGCACTCCTTGAAATTGCGTTTTTCCTCAAACTCTGTTATAATCAACGTTCGATTATTATCATGAACGCGACCTGCGCACAGGAGAGAGCGGAAGGAGGAAAACGTGTATCAGGAGTTTGCCAACATCTATGATGAATTCATGCAGACGATTCCCTACAGCGACTGGGCGGATTATGTTGAAACGCTCTGGAAGCACCACGGATTGAAGCCTTCCCTGGTACTGGATCTGGGCTGTGGAACCGGAAGCCTGACAACGGAGCTTTGCAAAAGAGGCTACGACATGATCGGAGCGGACGCCTCGTTTGAAATGCTGACGATCGCGCGGGAAAAAGCCCTGCAGGAAGGCTTGCAGGACAAGATCCTCTACCTGCTGCAGGACATGCGTGAGTTTGAACTTTACGGAACGGTTCAGAGCATCATCTGCACCTGCGACAGCCTGAATTACCTCCTCGAAGAGGACGATCTTGCTGAGGTTTTCAGACTGGCGGAGAACTATCTCGAGCCGCCCGGGCTGTTCATGTTTGACATGAACACGGAATACAAATATGAAAAGGTGCTGGGGGACAACGTGTTTGCGGAAACCTCCGACGACGCGGCGTTCATCTGGGAAAACAGCTACTACCCTGAAGAGAAGATCAACGAGTATCAGGTCACCTTCTTCGAAGCGACGGATCGCAAAAACCATTATGAGCGCTTTGAGGAGACGCACCTTCAGAAAGCCTACAGCATTGATACCGTCAAGCGGCTTCTGGAGGAAGCACATTTTACGGTGGAAGGCATCTATGATGCGTTTACCCTGAACCCGCCGACCGAGACAACCGAGCGCGTTACGTTTGTGGCAAGGGAGACCCGCCCCAAGCGAACCGAGTAAAGCTGAACCAAAGCCAATAACTGAACGACGGAATCCGAACGACAGAACACGAAAGAGGAATCAAGAATGAGTGACTATGTAATCCGCGGCACGGCCGCTGACGGCCAGGTCCTGGCCTTTGCCTGTGATACGACGGAGATGGTGGAGGAGACCCATCGCCGCCACCAGACTACCAATACCGCAACGGCCGCGATCGGCCGCACGATGTCCGCGGCTGCGATGATGGCTGCCGGACTGAAAGAGGAACACGAATCCATTACGATCAACATTGAAGGCGACGGTCCGATCGGACGCGTTATCGCACAGGCGACCGGCGCGGGCTGCGTCCGTGGCTATGTGGATCATCCCGAAGTCGACCTTCCGCTGAACAAGAAGGGCAAGCTCGATGTCGGCGGAGCGATCGGTCTCGGCGTCATGAGCATCGAAAAGGATCTCGGACTGAAGGAGCCCTACATCGGTTCCACGCACCTTGTCTCGAGTGAGATTGCAGAAGACCTGGCCTACTATTTCACAGTTTCCGAGCAGATCCCCTCTGCAGTTTCTCTTGGCGTTCTCGCCAATGAGGACGGTTCGGTCTGGAAGTCCGGCGGATACATCATTCAGCTTCTGCCCGGCGCGAGCGAAGAGATCGCGGACGAGCTCCAGAAGCGGGTCGAAGCGTTCCCGCAGCTGACCCATTTCCTTGCGGAAGGGCATACCCCGGAAGAGGTGCTTGAAACGCTGCTTGAGGGAATGGGCTACGAGACGCTTGGCAAAGTCGATATGCGCTTCCAGTGCTTCTGCAACAAACACAAGGTGGAAGGCGCGCTCGTATCGATCGGTAAGGAAGACCTTGACAGCCTCATCGCAGACGGCAAAACGATCGAGATGACCTGCCATTTCTGCAACGAAAAGTACTATTTCACCGTGCCGGAGCTGAAAGCCCTCAGACGCTGGATGGACCGGCAGGAAGAGTAACAAAAAAGGCTTGTGAACATGAGCCGACCTCCAAAAAAGTTAAACCTAAAAAAATTTAACGAATGGGGGCGGCTCATTCTCTTTTTCACAAGCCTTTTTTGTGCCAAGTTTTGTGTATTTCAGATTACTTGTCTCGTAACAGCTATTTTGATATGAACAAAAATTGGCTTATATCGAAGAGTTTCATATCAGACGCAGTCTCAACTTATTGTGGTATGTCGGACTTGTCTGCAATTTGGGGCTGCTTCATATCAACTGTTGAAGATGATAAGTTTTGGTGTGAAGTCGAAGCCGCACTGTGTACAGGTCAATCAACAATGTAAGGGTGGGGTTCATATCACACACTGCATATAACAACCTTTGATATGAAGAAGCCCTGCCACAAGGTGAATGCGATACGGACCCAAAAGCTACAATTAAGACATTGATATGCTTTGAACCCGTTTATCCTGAACTCTGTACGGATAAACGGGTTCATAATTTGTATTTGATCTGAAACCAAGGTCTTTACCGAAAACAAAAGCGTATGGACGCCAAAACTGCACCCTCAGTTCTCCTTTTCTTTCTTGATCTCCCAGTGGATCAGGAAGGTCAGCGCACCGCGAAGGAGGATGATCGCGCCAAGAATGATGAGCTCATTCCACTCGCGGACGATAACGGTTCGAAGGACCTCGCCGCCGAGCTTGAACTCAAGGGCAAGTGCGATGCCCTGCGCCAGATAAAGGCGAATGTTGTCTTTGCGGCGGATCCAGCCGATGAAGCTTTTGATAATGGTAACAACGAGAACGGAAACACCCGCCAGCTCGGACAAGAGGATCGCGTAATTGACGATCGTCTCAAATACCTGATCAACAATTGAAAACATAAGGTGCCTCCTTTGCACGTGTAACAGAGGATAAAGCTTAGACTCTGATAATCGTAGCAGGTGAGTCCTTCAAATGCAAGCACGTTTGTGCCCTAATTTTACTACGCTGGTGAGCGGTTTTAAAGCGTTTTGACTTGAATGGATGATCGATGCGCTTTTTCAAAAACGGTTGCAACGAGATTGAAACATCCGTCTATTGACGCATGTAGCCAAATATGGTAAAACTGATGTAATGTAATCGATTGCAACCATGTGAGATTGTTGCTTTCAACCATACTTTTAAGGAGGCCTATCATGTCTAAAATCAAAGTCGGTATCATCGGCTGCGGCGGTATCGCCAACGGCAAACATCTTCCCGCGCTGAAAACGCAGTTCGATCGCCTTGAGATCGTTGCGTTCTGCGACATTATCCCCGAGCGCGCTGAGAAAGCGGCTAAGGAATACGGTACCCCGGACGCGAAGGTTTACACGGACTATCGCGAAATGCTCGAGAAGCAGCCGGAGATCCAGACGATCCACGTTCTGACCCCGAACGTCAGCCACTGCCAGCTGACCGTCGATTCTTTGATGGCGGGCAAGGATGTTATCTGCGAAAAGCCGATGGCTGCGACCCCCGCAGACGCTCAGAAGATGCTTGACGCTCAGAAGAAGAGCGGCCGCATCCTTACGATCGGTTACCAGAACCGCTGCCGTCAGGATTCCCTGACCCTGAAGGCCATGTGCGACAACGGAGACCTCGGCGAGATCTACTACGCTAAGGCTCATGCCATTCGCCGCCGCGGCGTTCCGACCTGGGGCGTATTCCCGAACAAAGACCTGCAGGGCGGCGGTCCCCTGATCGATATCGGAACCCATTCCCTCGACCTGACCCTGTGGATGATGAATAACTACAAGCCGAAGACCGTCATGGGCGCAAGCTTCCAGAAGCTTGGCCGCGTACTGCAGCCGGGCAACCAGGGCAACACGATGGGTGTCTGGGATCCCGAGACCTACCAGGTCGAAGACTCCGCTTTCGGTTTCGTTACCATGGAAAACGGCGCCGTCATCGTTGTTGAGGCCAGCTGGGCGCTGAATACGCTGGATGTTTCCGAGGCTCTGACCGAGCTGTGCGGCACCAAGGCCGGCGCAGACATGAAGGATGGCCTTCGCATCAACACCGTTTGCTACGATAAGCTTACCACGATCAAACCCGACTGCCGTACTCCGAAGGGAGTCGCGTTCTTCGACGGCGCTTCCGCGCTTCCGCCGGAGGTTTACGAGTGCAAGCGTTTCTACGATGCAGTCGAAGGCAAGGGCGAGCCGGTCGTTAAGCCGGAAGAGGCCTTTGTTGTTACCCAGATCCTTGACGCAATCTACCGCAGCGCTGAGACCGGCAAGCTGATCGAACTCTGATTCGATTCCGTGTAATACGGTTAGATTTTAAATGAATGTTGCTCAAAGCCCGGTCGAGTGCGGTCGGGCTTTAGCCCGTTCATATTTAAAAAACCCCTGAAATTCGAATGAGGAACTAACGTATTCTAGGAGGAATTGAATGGATACCGTCTATCTGCAAACCTATTCACTTGGGCCGTCTGCTCTGGAAGACTTCCCGTCTGCTTTGAAAAAAGTCGCGGAGATCGGCTATGCCGGAATCGAATTTGCCGGCTATGGCGGGCTCTCGGTCTGTGAAATGAAAGCCTTGCTGAAATCGCTCGATCTCGATCCGATTTCATCTCATGTTGGGCTGGACGCGGTCGAAAAAGATATCCCGTATCTGAAGGAACTGGGTGTTCCGTATGTGATTTGCCCGATGGTCCATCTGGCAACCATCGAAGACGTTCACAACGCCGCGAAGGAATTCAACCGTGTCGGCAAGCTTTGTAAAGAGGCCGGGCTTCGCTTCGGCTACCATAACCATACCGGCGAGTTCGCTGTCTTTGACGGCAAGTATGCTGAAGAAATCCTCATGGAGGAGACAGACCCCGAGTATGTCTGCTTCGAGCTTGACTGCGGCTGGGCGACCAGTGCCGGCATTGACGCTGCCGCGTTCCTTGAAAAGCACGCGGACCGCTTTGAGCTTGTCCATGTGAAAGAAACCAACGCGGTGACCGGTGTTCAGAAACCGATTGACTTCAAGAGTCTGCCCAGAGATGAAAACGGCCGTCCGATCTTCCCGGAAGGCTTCTGGGATGAGATGGATAAAGTCAAGCGTACTAACTGCCCGACCGGGCAAGGGATCATCGACTGGAAAAAGATCAAGGAAGTCGGTGATCGGATCGGCATCAAGGCCTACATTGTTGAGCGCGAATATGACTACAAGGGCGGCGACATTTACGGCTGCGTCGCGGAAGATCTGGCGGCGCTGAAGGAGATCTGAGCGGAACGCAAGCGCGAAGAATCTCAAACTCATGGTTCATGTTACAGAAAGGAAAAGGATATGTTTAATTTCGGATTGCTGACCGCGATTCTGGACGGCTGGAGCTTTGAAGAGGCTGTCGACGTCGCGGCCGAAATGGGATTCAAATGTCTCGAAGTTGCCTGTTGGCCGGCCGGCAAAGCAGAGCGCCGCTACGCAGGTGTCTCTCACATCGACGCCGAGCGCGTGCTCGAGGACGATGCTTACGCCAAGCATGTGAAGGATTATATCGAGAGCAAGGGCATGCACATCTCTTCCCTCGCTTTCTATCCCAACACCATGGATCCGGACCTTGCGAAGAGAGAGGCTGCCATCGAGCACCTGAAAGCCCTGATCAAAGCCTCTGCGAAGCTTGGGGTCGGCCTTGTTACCACGTTCATCGGCCGTGACCAGTATAAGTCGGTCGAGGAGAATATCGAGCTCTTCAAGGAGATCTGGCCTCCGATCATCAAGCTCGCCGAGGAGAACAATGTCAAGGTCGGTATCGAGAACTGCCCGATGCTCTTCGGCAAGGACCAGTGGCCCGGCGGACAAAACCTCATGTGCACGCCGGCGATCTACCGCAAGCTGTTCGAGATCATTCCGTCCCCGAACTTCGGTCTGAACTTCGACCCCAGCCACTATGTCTGGCAGCAGCTTGACTACTGCAAGACGGTCTATGAGTTCAAGGATCGTATCTTCCACATCCACTTCAAGGACATCAAGCTCTACAAGGATAAACTGGCCGAAGTCGGCGTCCTGGCTTACCCGCTTGACTACATGAGCCCGAAGATCCCGGGCCTCGGAGACGTTAACTGGAGCGCCTTTGTCAGCGCCCTCAACGACATCCGCTACACCGGCGATGCCGTTATCGAAGTCGAAGACAAAGCCTTCGAAGGAAGCAAGGAAGACATCCTGACTTCGATCCGCCTGTCCAAGCACTATCTTGACAACTTCATCGGATAAGACGTAACCGACGGAACGCAACGGAAATCGGAAAAGAAATAACCGAAAAAATCACAAGACCGGCTGGGGAAACTCAGCCGGTCTTTGTGTGAGCAAAAGGTGAGACAGAGCAGAAACAAAGCGTGAGGATGGACGCAAGAGAAGTCTCACGCGCCAATAGGGCCGAATTATCGGTCATTGTCCGACTCGGACAGCTTGATTAAACTGAGTATATGTATATTTTAAAAGGAGTATACTCAGCATGATCGTTTATGATAGTTTCTGGAAAACCCTTAAAGATAAAGGAATCTCTCAGTACGAACTTGTCAATAAATACGGAATCAGCAAAGGGCTCCTCGATAGGCTTCGCAAAAACGAGTCCCTCACGACCTATTCCCTGAACAAGCTCTGCGTGATACTCGGATGCAAGCTCGAAGACATCGCGAGCTATGTACCGGGTTCTCAGCCATCGCAAGACCCAACGTAAGACCAACAGTAAGACAAATCATCTCGTGGCCAAAAAATTGGCCATTTTTTAATTTTTCACCGATTTTCATCGAACCTTTTTCCTTTTTAAATGTCTTTCTCTCATATCGATCGATAAATCGAATGATAAAAGGAGAAAATGAACATGATCGTCTACGATAACCTTTGGAAAACGCTGAAAGAAAAACACGTCTCACAGTATGAACTAGTTAACAAGTACGGAATCAGCAAAGGTCTGCTAGACCGCCTGCGCAAAAACGAAAGCTTAACGACATACTCCCTCGACAAGCTCTGCACGATCCTCGACTGCGGCATCGGCGAGATCGCCACATTTGTGGAGGATG
>ONYR01000230.1 GCA_900322165.1 uncultured Eubacteriales bacterium | reverse complement strand
TGTTCGTAATCAAACGGAATCAGCGTATACAGATCATCGATGAGCCACTTCATGATCGAGAGATTCCCGAAGAAATCATTATAGCTGATCCGCTGCGCAAGGAAATCCTTCGCCTTCAGGTTCAGCTCGACCGCTTCCTCCCTCTTGCCCTCGGCTGCGCGGATCCGCGCCAGACGCGTGAACACCTCCGGGAGCGGTGCGCCAAGGTTTCTAGCCTTTTTGACCTTAGGATACAGGGATTCAATGATCTCCTTGTACTTTTCGTAATCCTTCTCTACATAATATCCGTTTTTGTACATATCCGCGACTTTGTAGGTCGAGATCAGATCGCCCGCCTTCATCGCTTTGGAATAGTAGAAGAATGCCTTCTCATAATCCTTCACACCGGTACGGCCGTAGTACCAGATGTACCCAAGGCAGATGTACGCGTCAAGGTCATGGTACTCCGCGGCCAGCTCGTAGTATTTCAGTGCCAGGTCGAACTTCTTGACCCCGTAATAATAACCGCCCAGCTCCATCATATAGTGCGGCTGTTTCGTCTCTTCGATCAAAAACCGAAGTGCTTCGATGAAGCGAAACTCCTCCTCCGCACTCGGTGCGGAGATCTCATAAAACTGCTCACGGATTCTGTCTGCCTCTCTTGTTGTCATGGCTGTCTCTCCCTTTTTGGCTTGTACTGCTCGTTTTGTTTTATATTATATATACATTCTTCATTCACAGGTCGCTTCCCAAGCGACAATTTTACATTAGCACACAAAACGCATATAAACAAGCACTCGAAAACAGCATGTGTAATTATTAACTCATATCCCCACAAAAAGCTCTGCAAATATTTAACCGAACAAAAAAACAGCAAGGGACAGGAGTCCTAAGTCTCTTGTCCCTTGCTGCTTCGTTAAAAAGGAGTATTACACAAAAGAGTCACTTGAAATCGAATCGTTTTGCCTTACAGGCCAAGGCGCTTGTAAAGCTCGGTCGGTGCATCACCGGCCACGAGCTGCTCTTTCATCGCGCCTTCCATGCGGGCAAGCACTTCCGGATCGTTGATGGAAACGTTCTCGCCGGGATCGTTCTCAAGGTCGAACAGCATGTCACCCGCTTCGATCTGGCGCTCGTAGTATTTATCACTGGCCGGAATCTTCAGCACAGGCATGTTCTTCGTGAAGCTGAACGGCTTCGCGAGGGTCGCAGCCTCAAGCTCCTTGCCCATGCGCCAAGCCATGCCGCTCGGTTCGAGCGTGTAGTTATAAAGCTCAGAGCGGTCACGAGGGCTGCGCATATAGACGTACCGTCCGTCGGTGATGTTCATCTGGCCGCCGTGATAGCCGAAGAGTGCGTAGTCGTGGATCTTCTTATCGCTTTCGATCGTATCTTTCAAGGCGAAGCCCTGCACATCCTTCGGAATCGGCTGTCCGAAGTACTCAAGAAGCGTCGGCGCGAGGTCGATCGTCTGAACGAGCGCTTTTCTGTGCTCGCCCTTGACACCGACACGCGGATCCCAGATAAACAGCGGAATGTGCGCGATCGCATCGTACACCGGCATCGCGTTCTTGCCCCACCAGTTATGGTCACCGACAAGGTAGCCATGGTCGGTATTGACGATCAGCATCGTGTCCTTCCACATGTCATACTTGTCCATCATGTCAAGCACGAGGCCGAGATGGTAGTCGCACTGGGAAACGAGCGCGGCGTACTTTTTGCGGATATGATCAACGACTTCCGGGCTTTCCTTGATCGTGTCGTACACCGGCCAGTCGATCTGGCGGCCGATGTCCGGAACATCGTAGAGTCCAAGGAATTCCTCATAGGTGAAGAACGGCTCATGCGGATCGAAGGACTCGATCTGAAGGAACCAGTTGTCGTACTGCTTGTTGGTCTCGATAAACTCAAGGCCCAGATCGAAAACCTGACGCTGAGGGCTCTTGGCAGCGGTTCCGGTATACTGACGGTTGACCGCGTCCTGTTTGCGGGAGTTGCGCATGTGCGGGGGCGGCGTAAACGGACGGATCGTAGTCTGGGGCTGGATCTCCGGATTCAGGTCAGTCTTCCAGAAATCACCCTCCTGACCGCGCACGATCTCCCAGGTGGAATAACGCGGATGATAGCTCGCACCGCCATCCTCCCAGTAATGCTTATGGTCGCTCACCAGATGGGTGTGGATCCCGGCCTTATCAAGCAGCTCCGGCATCGAATCATCGAACGGCTCAAGCGGAGACCATCCGCGATGCAGGAAATTGTAGCGGCCCGTGTGAAGCTCGCGGCGCGCCGGCATGCAGGGAAGCGATCCGGCGTAGCAGTTATCGAACGCAGCCGTATGCTGATACAGGCGCTCGAAGTTCGGAGCCTTCACCCAGTCACAGCCGTAAGGCGGAAGGAAGCATCGATTCAGCGAATCGAACATGACCATAATGGCTTTCATAGCAGGGTTCCTTTCTTTTGTATGAATCTATCTATCGTTCTGTAAGGATCAAATCAGAAGATGCCCGCGGCTCAGCCCATCAGCATGAAGGACTTAGCATACTGCTCCATTCCGGGGATCTTGCGTCCGTCGCGCTTTCCAAGCTCTTTCTTGTATTCCGCGATCATCTCCGGATGCTCCGCGGCAAGGTCGTTCATCTCAAACGGATCGTTCTCGATGTCATAGAGCTGCTCGGCTCCGTTCGGACGGATGATCACTTTCCATTTACCGTCGAAGATGACGGCAAACGTATTGATTTTACCACCGGCTCTCGGAACCATCAGCTCCGAAACGACCAAATCGCGGACGCGCTCGGTCTTGCCTTCGAGGATCGGGCGCAGAGACTGGCTGTCACGGTTGTCCGTATGCTCCAGTCCGGCAAAGTCAAGGAACGTATTGGCAAGGTCCTGAAGCTCGACCGGAGCGGTAACGGTCTTGCCGCAAGCTGCGCCAAAAGCGGGAGCGGAAATGACCATCGGGATATGGATCGAACCGTGCCCAGGCTTGGATTTACCGTAGAGGCCATGGTCGCCCATCATCTCGCCATGGTCAGCCGCATAGACGATCACGGTGTTCTCAAGCTCACCGCGCTGTCTGACAACGTCAATGATCTCGCCGCAGAGACGGTCGATGTTCTCAATCATCGCCGCATAGTTCTGACGGACCTTCTGGTTCGCCTCTGCGAACGGGCAATCCGCCGCCATCGGGAACGTGCGGTCCTTAACACTGTCCTTCATTTTCTGGGTGATATCCCACGGATCGTGCGGTCCGGAGAAGTTCACCTGCATGAACCAAGGCTGATCCTTGGAAAGGCCGGCGAGCATCTGCTTACTCTTCTCGCCTACCCAGTTATCCGCATACATATCATCCGGGAGCGGCGTGACTTTATCGGAGTTTCCGCGGGTCAGCATATCTTCCTTGTGAGC
>ONYR01000306.1 GCA_900322165.1 uncultured Eubacteriales bacterium | reverse complement strand
TCGCGCGTAAACGTCTCGGCGAGGTACTGAACCGGTGTTTGACGGTAGTCCAGCTCATCCTGATAACGCTGCGGCATGTAGATGGTTTTCAGATCGCTGCGGCCTATGTTGCCGTGGCCCAGATCATTGCGGCCTAGATCGCTGCGGCCCATCTCGCTGCCCGTCTGAAGCACTTCCGCGATCTGCTTCAGCAACGTTGTCTTTCCACAGCCGTTTTGCCCGACAATGCAGATCTTTTCCGCTCCCTTCACGACAAGGTGAATGTCCTTGGCAAGCACGCGCCCATCCGGCGCTTTCAGTTCCGGGAGGGACATGTCCAAAACGGTCTTCCCGGCGGGGACACTCTCTGCGTTTTCTCCGAAGACAAAGTTGATCGCTTCTTCCGCAAAGGGCCTTTGCGTCATATTCTCGTCCTCACGCTCGAAGCGCTTCTCCATGGACAAAACGGCTTTCATCTTCTTTTTCAGAAGTCTCGCGCCGGGGGGATCCTGCCTCGTAATGACGTCCTGTGCATGGTCGACGCTCTGATAGATCCGCCTCCACTTCTCATCGCGGATCTTCTTCGCGCGCAGATCCGACGCGGCCTGCATCTCCTGCTTCGCAAAGCTTTGCTGCCGCTCCGCCACGTAGGTACGGTACGGCACGCGCTTCACATTCCACCGGCTCTCGCGCTTTCGGTAAAGCTGTTCGAGGTGGATGACCATGTTCGCAGTCTTCTCGATCAAGGTCTCGTCGTGCGAGATATAGATGATCGCTCCGTTCCACCCGCTGATCATGTCCTCGAGCCATGTGAGCGTCTCAAGGTCCAGATCGTTCGACGGTTCGTCCAGCAGGAGCACGGTCGGGTTCATGATCATGAGCCGAAGAAGCTGGATCTTGATCTTTTCACCGCCTGAGAGCGTCGCCATTTTCTGGTCGGAATAGAAACACTCGGCGCTCAGCCCGAATCCCCGCGCAAGGCGCCCGAGATCGCCCGGGCTCGCCTCCCAAAACACAGGCTCCGCCTGAAAATAGTCATAAACCGAAAGCTCCGCGTCCGCCTCGGGCAATTCCTGAGGCAGATAGCCGAGCTTCTCTGCCTGTCCGGTCGTCTCGTTCCGGCTCACAAGCCTGCCTGTCGCATGAGCATAGGGCTCGATCAGCGCCGGATCGTAGATCCACTTCAGCAGCGTCGATTTTCCGTTGCCTTCCTCCCCGATGATGACCGCTTTGTCCCCTTTGTTCACCACACAGTTAAAGTTTTCCAAAAGGTTTTTGTCATCGCCAAGGTGCCGAATCGTTAGATTTTGAATTTGCAGCATACTGTCCTTTCCGCTCGGGCGGCGCTTTTGCGCTTCGCCTTTCGCACAAAAAAGGCATACAAAAAGAAGAACCGATGAACAGTTCGAGTTTTTGCATGCCAAAAAAGCCATGGCTTTCTCATGAAAGCCTCCACTTTTACTTCGTCATGCAGCTCGTTATCTGTTCTTCAATCCCTCTTCCTCCAAAGTCTGTTCGATTTGAGTTGATTATAAAACGGCTGCCGAGAAACTGTCAAGGGGGACACGATTTCGGCGTCATTGCACCCTTGTGCAACGCCTCCCTTCTGTAGTAGAATAACGATACCAACGGCTTCTGAGGCAGCCGCCCACGCGGCCTACGGATTCGTAATCACAGCGGTTTCTGCTGATAAATAAGGGAGAGTCATGATGAAATCAGAAATCAGACTGCACAATGGAAAACAGGTTCTGTACGTAAACGACGCGCCCTACATCGCGATCGCGGGCGAAGTCCACAATTCGGACTCCTCTTCTCCGGAATACATGGAGAAGATCTGGAAGATCGCGGATGATCTTGGCATGAACACGCTGCTGCTGCCGGTGACCTGGGAGCTCACCGAGCCCAAAGAGGGCGTGTTCGACTTTTCGATTCCCGACGCGCTGATCCGGCAGGCCCGGGACTGGAAAAAGCATATCGTCTTCCTCTGGTTCGGTTCCTGGAAGAACGCGCAGATGATGTACACGCCCGAGTGGGTAAAGCGCGATCTGAACCGGTTTGAGCGCGCTCAGATCGTGAAAGGCGAGCCGAAAAACTTCGCGGACATGGGCTATGCCAAGCTTGAAAGCTACTCGATCTCGTATATGTCCAAGGAAACCTGCCAGGCGGATGGCAAAGCTTTTGCCAAGCTGATGGCTCATCTCAAAGAGGTAGACGAGGAGTTCGGCACCGTAATCGCTGTGCAGGTTGAAAATGAGACCGGTCTTTCCGGCGGCGCGCGCGAACATTCCGCTGCGGCTGACGCGGCCTTCGAGGCGGAGGTCCCGGCAGAGTTTGTCCGCTGGATGCGTTCCCACACCGAAACCATGTACCCCGACGTGCGCGAGGCAGTGGAAAACGGTGCGGAAAAGGGCTCCTGGGCTGAGGTATTCGGTCCCGTGGCCGATGAGATCTTCAGCGCTTACCATGTTTCTTCCTACGTCAACGCAGTTGCTGCAGAAGGCCGCAAGGAATACGCGCT
>ONYR01000232.1 GCA_900322165.1 uncultured Eubacteriales bacterium | reverse complement strand
TACGATCCGAAAGCGATCGAGAGCCGCCTGTACAAAAAGTGGGAAACCAACGGGTATTTCCACGCTGAGGTTGATGAGACCAAGAAACCGTTTACGATCGTAATTCCGCCCCCGAACATCACGGGCCAGCTGCACATGGGCCATGCGCTCGACAATACGATGCAGGATATCCTGATCCGCTACAAGCGCATGCAGGGCTACAACGCGCTGTGGCAGCCCGGTACCGACCATGCCGCGATCGCGACCGAGATCAAGATCCTTGCGATGCTTGCAGAGAAGGGCATCACCAGAGATCAGCTCGGACGTGAGGGCTTCCTGAAGGAAGCGTGGAAGTGGAAGGAGACCTACCACAACCGCATCATCGAGCAGCTGAAGATCCTCGGCTCCTCCTGCGACTGGGAGCGCACCCGCTTTACGATGGATGAAGGCTGCACCAAGGCGGTCCAGACCGTCTTCATGAGCCTGTATGAAAAGGGCCTGATCTACCGCGGCAACCGCATTGTCAACTGGTGCCCGGTCTGCCAGACTTCGATTTCCGATGCCGAGACGCTCCACGAGGAGATGCCCGGCCATTTCTGGCACCTGCGCTACCCCTACGCGGATGGAAGCGGCTACATTGAAGTCGCCACGACCCGCCCGGAGACCATGCTCGGCGATACCGCTGTGGCTGTCCATCCGAGCGATGAGCGCTACAAGGATGTCGTCGGCAAGACCGTCATCCTGCCGCTGATGAACCGCGAGATCCCGGTCATTGCAGACGCGTACGTTGATAAGGAATTCGGAACCGGCGCCGTGAAGATCACTCCGGCCCACGACCCGAACGACTTTGAAGTCGGTCTGCGCCACAACCTCGAACAGATCACGGTCATGACTGACGACGGTCATATGAACGAGCTGGCCGGCAAGTACGCGGGCATGGACCGCTACGAGGCCCGCGAGGCGATCGTTAACGACCTGAAAGAACAGGGCTACCTCACCGGCATCGAGGACATGGTCCACGCCGTCGGCGTGCATGACCGCTGCCATACGGTCGTCGAGCCGATGATCAAGCTGCAGTGGTTCGTCGCGATGGACGAGCTGAGAAAGCCCGCGATCGAGGCGGTCAAGGACGGACGCATCCGCTTCGTTCCGAAACGCTACGAAAAGCAGTATTTCAACTGGATGGAAAACCTGCATGACTGGTGCATTTCCCGCCGTCTGTGGTGGGGTCACCGCATCCCGGCCTGGTACTGCGATGCCTGCGGTCATCTCGAAGTCAGCGTGACCAAGCCCGAGTGCACCTGCCCCGAGTGCGGCGGCGCTGCCTGGACGCAGGATGAAGATACCCTCGACACCTGGTTCTCCTCCGCGCTGTGGCCGTTCTCCACGCTCGGCTGGCCGGAAGAGACGCCTGAATACAAGTATTTCTACCCCACGAGCGTGCTCGTGACCGGTTGGGACATCATCCCGTTCTGGGTCTCCCGCATGATCTTCTCGGGACTTGAATATACCGGTCAGATTCCGTTCCATGACGTGCTGATTCACGGCATGGTCCGCGACGATCAGGGCCGCAAGATGTCCAAGAGCCTTGGCAACGGCATCGATCCGCTCGATGTCATCGACCAGTACGGCGCAGACGCGCTGCGACTGATGCTCGTGACGGGCAATGCAGCCGGCAACGACATGCGCTTCCACTGGAGCCGTGTTGAGGCAAGCCGCAACTTCGCGAACAAGATCTGGAACGCGTCCCGGTTCATCCTGATGAACCTCGACACCGAGCTTCCGGAGACCATGGACATGGCCGACCTTCTTGCGGCGGATCGCTGGATCCTTTCCAAGAGCAATTCGCTCGCGGGCGAGGTGAACGAAAACCTTGAAAAGTACGAGCTCGGCGTTGCCGCGGACAAGCTCACCGGTTTCCTCTGGGAGGAGCTGTGCGACTGGTACATCGAGATGGTCAAGGCTCGCCTGTACGACACGAGCGAGGAAGGCAAGAAGAGCCGCACGGCCGCGCTCTGGACGCTGAAGAAGGTCCTTGTCGACGGTCTGAAGATGCTCCACCCGTTCATGCCGTTCATCACTGAAGAGATCTATTCCTACCTGATGCCGCAGGATGACACGATCATGTACGCCACCTATCCGACGTATGATCCGTCCCTGTCCTTCCCCTACGAGGAGGATGAGGTCGAGCGCATGAAGGAAGCGATCCGCAGCATCCGCCAGGTGCGCCTGCAGATGAACGTTCCGACCAAGCAGAAGGCCGAAGTCATCGT
>ONYR01000233.1 GCA_900322165.1 uncultured Eubacteriales bacterium | reverse complement strand
CGTCTGGGTGACAGGAGTTGAACCTGCGGCCTCTTGAACCCCATTCAAGCGCTCTACCAAACTGAGCTACACCCAGAGAATGAGGTTGTGCAACTCAGTGAGCCGCAACAGATGGTATTATATCTCGCACCCTTGATAATGTCAACACTGTTTTTCAAAAAATTTCAATTCTTTTTTGGCGCTTTCTTTGCTTTCCTAATATATATCTGTTATAATCCATATTGCTGTAATTTGGAGATTTATCCAGCTCATGTGAGCTGAGGTGCAAAATCTGTGTCGTATGCACTTAAAAATGGAGGTTTAAATTGAGTTTAACGTCTGTTCTGAAATTGATTGCCGGTATCGGATTGTTCCTTTACGGTATGGATCTGATGGGCGATGGCTTGAAGCTTCTGGCCGGTGCCAGTCTGGAAAAAATTCTTGAAAAGCTCACGAAGAGCCGTTTTAAAGGATTAGCTCTGGGTACTGTTGTCACAGCCTTGATCCAAAGCTCGGCTGCAACCTGTATCATGTGCCTTGGTTTTATCAATGCCGGCATTATGAATCTTTATCAGGCCATTCCTGTGGCCTTCGGTGCCAACATCGGTTCTACCATCACCGGTCAGATCCTTCGACTTGGTGATATTTCTGAAGGAAGTCTCTTCCTTACCATGCTTAAGCCCTCGTCCTTCTCTTCTCTTCTGATTGCCTACGGTGTTGTTGTCCTGGTATTCTTAAACTCCCGCAAGAAGAAGATGAACAGCATTGCGATGGTTATGCTTGGACTTGGTATCCTGTTCTTCGGTATGTCCACGATGGAAACCACGATCTCTCCGCTGAAGGACAATCCGGCGTTCCAGAGCTTGTTCACGATGTTTACCAATCCGATCCTGGGCGTGCTGCTTGGTACTCTTGTTACGGCGGTAATCCAGAGCTCGTCGGCGTCTGTCGGTATCCTGCAGGCTTTGACTGCCACCGGAATCGTTACATGGCGCCTTGCGATCCCGATCATTCTCGGTCAGAACATCGGTAAATGCTTTACGGTTTTCCTCGGCAGTATCAATGCTTCCAAGGATTCCAAGCGTCTCGCTTTCGTCCACTTCTTCTTCAATCTGTTTGGTGCCATTTTCATCGGATGTCTCATCTATGCGTTCAACGGCGTGGTCAATCTCTTTGATATGGATGCCACGGTTTCCCGTGGTAATATCGCTGATTTCCACTCTCTCTTTAATATTATTACTGCGCTGATTCTTGTTCCGTTCAGCACTCAGATCGGAAAGCTTTCTCAGTTCCTGATCCGCGACAAGAAAGAAGCTGTCAACGAACATCATCGTGTGGATCAGCTGGATGACCTGCTCCTGAAAACTCCGATCGTCGCGTTGGATACGGCCCGCAAAGTTACGGTCCAGATGGGTTACGCTGCGATGGAAAACTTCGATATCGTTACTAACCTGATTCAGAATTACAGTGAAGATAAGATCCCGGTCATGGAAGAAAATGAACGCTTCATGGATCAGGCGGAATCCAAGGTCAGCGATTACCTTGTTAAGATCAATACAGCCGGCACTTATGCCAACCTGGAAACCAATGAGATCCTGCGTTCGGTAAGCGACTTCGAGCGAATCGGTGACTACTGCATCAACATTTACGATATGGTTCAGTATAACCGTGAGAACGATCTGTCCTTCTCCCCTGCGTGCCTTAAGGAAATGGAAGCGATGAACAGTGCGATCCGCACGATTCTTCAGCTGACAGTCGAAGCCTTCGAGCATCACGATACCACTGTTGCCAGCCGGGTCGAGCCGCTTGAGGAAGTTGTCGATTCCATGAAGGAAATGATGTCTGCAAGACATATCGAGCGTCTGCGCAACAATCTTTGCTCTGTACAGGCCGGTATCTCCCTTGTCGAATACCTCAACAGTGTTGAGAGAATTTCCGATCACTGCTCCAACATTGCGATCCACACCATTCGCAGCCGCAGTTCCAAGTCCGATTTCGATACGCACTCCTACCTCAGCAATCAGCATGAAGGCGTGAGCGATGAGTATAAAGAACTGTATCTGTACTATCAGAACGAGTTCCTGGATCCGATGTCTCAGATCCCGACCGTCGAAGATGAGCTTGCTGAAAAGCGCTCCAGAGAAGCAGCTGCCGCCATCGAGAAAGCCAAACAGCTTGAAGCTGCCGATCAGGCTCGTGAAGCCGCTGCCGGGGTTTCTTCTGATGTGAACAACGCCGATGATACAGCAGTGATCAGTAATGCTTCTTCGACTCCTGAAGAGCCAATTCCTTCCGATAAGAAAAAGAAGAAGGACGAAAAATCCAAGAGCGAAAAGAGCAAATCGGACGACAAGAAAAAGAAAAAGAAGAAATAAGTCAAAAAAAGGAATGATCCCGCAGGGTCATTCCTTTTTTGACGGTGCGCCCAGCGGCGCACGTTTCATTTAATGATACGAACGAAGCGTTAGATCGCTTCGCAGATGCGGTCACCCATCTGAGTGGTGGAAAGCTTGATGCAGCCTTCTGAATAGATATCCGGCGTGCGATATCCGTCATGAAGCACCTTGCGCACCGCCTCTTCCACGGCATCTGCCTCTTTGTCCAGATCGAGAGAATAGCGAAGCAGCATGGCAGCAGAGAGAATCGTTGCGATCGGATTCGCAATCGAAAGACCGGCTATATCCGGGGCCGAACCGTGACTGGGCTCATAGAGGCCGTTTTTGCCGGCTCCAAGGCTTGCTGAAGAAAGCATTCCGATCGAGCCGGTCACTTCACTCGCTTCATCGGAAAGGATGTCGCCGAACATGTTCTCCGTAAGGATGACATCAAACTGTCCGGGATTTTTGACAAGCTGCATCGCTGCATTATCGACCAGCACATGCTCAAGCTCGACTTCAGGGTAATCCTTTGCCACTTCTTCGACGACAGCCCGCCAGAGTCTCGAAGAATCCAAAACATTCGCCTTGTCGACGCTGGAGACCTTTTTGCGGCGTTTCATGGCAATATCAAATGCCTTGATGGCAATGCGGCGGATCTCATTTTCGTTATATACCAGCGTGTCGGTTGCCTGACGGACACCGTCCACCACCTCGGTGTGACGCTCTCCGAAATACAGGCCACCGGTCAGTTCACGCATGATCACCAGATCAAATCCGTCGCCGATGATATCGCTCCGAAGTGGACAGCGATCCTTCAGTTCGGGATAGAGATAGGCTGGACGGATATTCGTAAAAAGTCCCATGCCCTTTCGGATCGCCAAAAGCCCGGCTTCCGGTCTTTCCTTCGGCGGACGGTTATACCAATCCGAATTTCCGACTTTGCCTCCCACGGCTCCAAGCAGCACGGCATCAGCCGCTTTCGCCTTCTCCAGCACTTCATCCGTCAGCGGTACACCATAGGCATCAATCGAACAGCCGCCCATCAGCAATGTTTCGAAATGGAAGTGATGACCGAATTTTTTGCCAACTGCTTCGAGCACCTTCACGGCCTCGGCTACGATCTCAGGGCCGATCCCATCGCCGGGAAGAAGCACAATCTGATAGTCCATATTTTTCCTTTCTCTTAAGCGCAGCATAGACTGCATACACGTGCATTTTTATTCATTATAAAAGGAATAACTGTACATTTCAACCGGCTTCCGGCTTAAAATCCTTGATATCGATGCGCCCTTCCTTCGTCAGCCACACGGTTCCGCTCCCCTTCTCCATCATCTGAGGCATGGTCACCTGAGCGGAGACCGTCTCACCGGAGAGGAGCTTTTTCATCATCTCATCATCCAAATGGAGGCCGTAACGATCCAGCGCATCTGTCCATACCGTGAATTTGCAGCCTTTCTTCCACTCGGTGCAATAGTAGGCTTTACTGTTGCGGCGCACCGTTCCCTGTCCGCAGACTGGGCATTTTCCGAGCGCGTTTTCGGCACTGGCGCCGGATCCTCCGCTTTTATGCTTTCCACGGTATGCCTCCTGCTCAAAGACAACGTCCGTCTTTTCCGCCGCAGACTTGACAATGTATTGAACATATCGATCAATACTGCCCATAAAGCGTCCGGGATCCATCGACCCCTGATAGATCCGGTCCAGCGAACGCTCCCACTTTCCGGTCATCTCCGGCGATTTCAGTTCCGGCGGAACTACCTGGATCAGCGACTTTCCTTTTTCAGTCGGAAATAAGGCTTTGCCTGAACGCTTGATATAATGCACCTGGATCAGACGCTCAATGATCGCAGCGCGCGTGGCCGGTGTGCCAAGCGACAGCTTGTCCATCTCTTCTTTCAGGTCTTCGTCTTCAATGTATTTACCGGCATATTCCATAGCACTCAGCAGCGTCGCTTCGGTAAACGGTTTCGGCGGCTGTGTCTTTTTAGACTCTACGGAGGCCTTTGACACGTCAACGATCATCCCTTGCGAAAGCGGAGGAAGCTGTTTCGCTTCGTCATCTTCCTTCGTCTTCTTTTTGGACTTTCCTTTCGTGCTTGTCTCTGTATACTTTCTCAGAGCCATAAACCCGAGTTCACGAATCGTACGGCCCTTAGCCACAAAATGCTCTTCTTCGATCTTGAGGATCGCTTCCGTTGAATCGTATTCGTAGGCCGGATAGAACACCTCGATCAGGCGCATAGCCGCCATCTTGTAGATCGCTGCCTCGTCCGCCG
Organism: uncultured Eubacteriales bacterium; assembly: GCA_900322165.1. Taxonomy (GTDB): domain Bacteria; phylum Bacillota; class Clostridia; order Lachnospirales; family Bianqueaceae; genus RUG760. Next base: position 4,895 of record ONYR01000233.1, on the reverse strand, counting down.
TCAGCTTGGAGAGGTCCGGTTTCTTCGGAGTCGGAATGATCGCATGATGGTCCGTGATCTTGGAATTATCAATGATTCGCTTGTTGAAATTCAGCCCGGGAATTCCCATCAACGCCTCGTGAAACTCCGGGATATTGATCTGATGAAGTGTGTTTCTCACCGTTTCCTTCATATCATCCGGGAGGTAACGGCTGTCTGTACGCGGATACGTCAGGAGTTTATGCTTCTCATACAGACTTTGAGCCAGCTGCAGTGTTTTGTTGGCCGAGAAACCGAATCGACGGTTTGCGTCGCGCTGAAGCTCCGTCAAGTCATACAGCAGCGGAGGCAGCTGTTTTCCGGGAGTAGTCGTTATCGACTCTACTTCCGCTTTACCGGCTTTTTCTGCTATATCTCGGATCCGCTTGGCTTCTTCCTCGCTGTCGATCCGGGTCTCCTTCTGTTTATCCTGCCATTTGAAATAGGTGCTGGTAAACTCGCCGGTTTTCTCTTCCCCCATCTCAGGGGAATCAAGCGTGTGATCCAGTTTTACTTCAAAATAGCCCTGCGGGACAAACTCTTCGATCTCCTTCTGCCGTTTGACAATGATCGAGAGCGTCGGTGTCTGGACACGTCCGATCGAAAGCAGCGTATCATACTGTACCGTAAACGCACGCGATGCATTGATCCCCACGAGCCAGTCCGCCTCACTGCGGCACCGTGCGCTTTCAAAGAGGCTGTCATACTCCGTCCCGCTCTTTAGCTCAGCAAATCCTTTGCGGATCGCTTCATCGGTCATACTTGAGACCCAAAGACGATCAAAGGGTTTCTTACAGCCCGCTACCTGATAGATATAACGAAAGATCAGTTCTCCTTCGCGTCCGCTATCCGTTCCGCAGATGATGCGGCTCACTTTTTTGCTGTTCATGAGCTTCTTGAGGATCTTAAACTGCCCTCCGGAACCTCGGATCACCTGCAGCTTCATAGACTCCGGAATGATCGGCAGATCCTGATAGTTCCATTTCTTGTACCGTTCGTCATATTGGTCAGGTTCGCAAAGCTCGATAAGATGGCCGATCGCCCAGGTGACAATATAATCCTCACCGATCAGGCATCCGTCCCCCCGCTCTTTGCAGCCGAGCACTCTGGCATAGTCACGGCCGACCGAGGGTTTCTCTGCGATCACCAGTATTTTCTGTTTCGTATCTGCCATGTTCCGTCCCTTCATCACACAAAAGGCCTTGATCCGAGGATCAAGGCCTTATTGGTTCATTAGTTGTACTTTCTCTTTCTGGCTGCTTCAGACTTCTTCTTTCTCTTCACGCTCGGCTTTTCGTAGTGTTCTCTCTTACGAACTTCCTGCATGATACCAGCCTTTGCACAGCTTCTCTTAAAACGACGAAGAGCGCTATCTAATGACTCGTTTTCTTTAACGATGACCGTTGCCATTTCTCTCCACCCTCCCTCCGATTTCAGATTTTTATCAGAACAAACCTTTTAGAAGGATTTTGTCTGTTGCTCATAGGTGTGGTTTAATGGGCACTTTGCTATTATATCGATTTCTGCCTGTTTCGTCAAGAACAAATCAAGTCAAAAAGGATATATTTTGATAACCGCGGAAGATTACTTCTTCTTGAAGAGACCTTTCTTTTCGCCCTTCTCAAGAATCTTTTTGTCGTATTCGTCAAGGTCGTCTTCGACAACATCATCCCCGACAACTTCATCCTTCGGCTCAACCGCTTTTTCATCAACGGTCTTTTCCGTCAGGTTCGGCTCGGTAACTGCAGAAACCTGAGAACGAAGAACCGGGATCATGACGGTTTTGTTGGTTCCGAATTCAACGATCAGGTTTTCGTTGACCGTATTGACGACTTTGCCGTACATACCGTTGCTCAGAAGCACCCAGTCACCGTTTTTGATGCTGTTCTGCATCTTTTCGGTTTCCTTCTGCTGTTTACGCTGCGGACGAATCAGCACGAAATAAAGAATGGCAATAAAGACTGCGTAAATACCGAGCATTCCCCAAAGGCTGCCGCCTGCGGCGCCAGTACCGGTAGTAGCTGCGACATTGGATAAAACAAGATTCATAAGAACCCTCCTGTGATAGTTGGCATTTCTGCGTTATTAAAAATTATACAACGATTCAAAGGAAAGTCAAGGAACTTCCTTAAGATTTACAGATTCGTTAAAAGCTCGTGCAGTAATCAGGTCTCGCCCTTGGCTTTGAATCCCTCGAGACGCATCCGTTTATAGGCGGCATAGTTTCCCTCATCCAGCGCATTCCGTATCTCTTCCATCATGTGGTTGTAGAAATACAGATTGTGAATGACACACAGACGCATTCCGAGCATTTCATCGGCTACCAGAAGATGACGGATATACGCTCTGCTGAATCTGCGGCAGGTCGGGCATCCGCAGTCCTCAGCGATCGGGCGTGAATCCAGTTTGTACTTCTGGTTCTTCAGATTCAGCTTTCCTGCATTGGTATAGACGTGACCGTGACGGCCGTTTCGGGCCGGCAAAACACAGTCAAAGAAGTCAACGCCGCGCTCTACCCCTTCGAGGATATTCTCGGGTGTTCCGACGCCCATCAGATAGGTCGGCTTATTCTTTACCAGGTAAGGGATCGTCTCTTCCAGCACATGGTACATCTCCTGATGGGATTCTCCGACAGCCAGGCCGCCGACCGCAAAGCCGTCAAGCTCTTCCTGACGCTCGGTCAGCTCTTTCGCGTGCTCAATACGCACATCATCGAGAACACCACCCTGGTTAATGCCGAAGAGCATCTGGGACTTATTCAGCGTTCCTTCTTCCTGTCTCAGACGCTTCATCTCCTTGATGCAGCGATCCAGCCATCTCGTTGTCCGTTTCACAGAAGCTTCGATATACGGCCGCTCTGCCTTGCTCGGCGGGCACTCGTCAAAGGCCATGGCGATCGTTGATCCCAGATGCGACTGAATCTGCATGCTCTCTTCCGGACCCATGAAAATGATCCGTCCGTCCACATGCGAATGGAAGGTCACACCCTCTTCCTTGATCTTACCGCGCAGGGAGGAAAGCGAGAAAACCTGGAATCCGCCGGAATCCGTCAGGATCGGGCGATCCCAATCCATGAAGCGGTGAAGCCCGCCAAGCTGGTACACCACGTCATCACCGGGACGCACATGGAGATGATAGGTATTGGAAAGCTCGATCTGGCAGCCGATCTCTTTCAGATCGACTGACGAGAGCGCGCCCTTGATAGCACCGGCGGTTCCGACATTCATAAACAGCGGCGTCTGCACGGTTCCGTGAACCGTCTTAAGCTCACCGCGTTTCGCCATGCCTTCGGTTTTAATCAGTTGATACATACAAACGTTTTTCCTTTATTCTTTATCCTTGACCTTCTGGCTGTCCGGAACCTCCGGCACCGTTTTTTCGATGCGGAATCTCGGTCTGTCCTTCGTTTCCTGATAGATCTTGCCGACATAGATGGCAATGATCCCGAGCGCATCGAGAACCAGACCGCAGGAAAGAAAGATGCTTCCGCCAACAGCGAATGCATTAACCGCCGGAAGTCCGGCCAGAAGCGCTACCAACGCATAAATCAGCGCCAGTACGCTTAACACGGTGATCGTCATGCCAAGCTTCATGATCAGCTCCAGCGGCTTCACTGAGAAAGAGGTGATGCCCTCCAGAGCAAACGAGATCATTTTCTTGAGCGGATACTTCGACTCTCCCGCAAACCGCTCGCCGCGGTCATAGTACACGACATCCGTCTTGTATCCGATATCGGGAACGATGCCGCGCAGGAACAGATTGACCTCACGGTATTCCGACAGTGCCTGAAGCGCACGGCTTCCGAGCAGCCGGTAATCCGCGTGGTTGTAGACGATCTGCGTGCCGAGCGCTCCGACAAAGCGGTAATACGCCAGCGCGGTAGACCGTTTAAAGAAGGTATCGGTCGTTCTGGCCTTACGAACACCATACACGACTTCGCAGCCTTCCTTGTATTTCTCGACGAACTGATCCAGCACTTCGATATCATCCTGAAGGTCCGCATCCATCGATACGACACAGTCACACTGTCCGAGCGAATGCATCAGGCCGCAGAACAGCGCGTTTTGATGGCCGCGGTTATGCGCCAGCTTCACACCGTTGAAGTGTTCATCCTCCGCTCCGTAGGCTTCGATCAGGGACCAGGTCTTATCGCGGCTGCCGTCGTCGACAAAGACGACCCGGCTTTGATCCGAAACCGATCCGGCCTTGACCATGCGCATCAGTTTGTCGAGGATGCGTTTGGAAGTCTCCGGAAGCACTTCTTCTTCGTTATAACACGGAATCACAATAAACAGGACAGGCTCACTCATTTTCCTTCCTCCTTATTCTTCCTGAAAATCAGAAGCTTGCTGAACAGATAGTTCATGATAATGACAATGACGTTGGCAACGATCTTCATCGGAAGATCCGGCCAGCTGAGCTTTTCGACTGTCACGTACAGGAACAGCACGTCGAAACCGAGCGAAAACAGTCTTGCCGCAAAAAACTCACCGATCTCTCGGATCAGGACAGCGACTTTCGTGCTTCGGCTCTCAAAGACCCAGATCTTATTGGTAACGTAGGCGAAAATGACGGATAAGATCCAGGCGATGATATCCGAGGGGACGACCTGCAGCGTGATAAGATTGCGGCAGATCCAGTAGACGACGATGTTGATCAGCGTTGTCAGCCCGCCGAAAATGACATACAAGATCACTTCTTTGTAGCGGACCAACAGTTCTTTCAGTTTACTCATCCTTCGCCTCGCTTACCTCTTCTTCGCTCGGTTCCGCTTCCGACTCATCTTCATCGGAAGTGTCACTCGTATCGACAATGATCTCTCCGAGCGCTAACGCTTTGTCCTTCAGCGCGATCAGGCGTTCTTCCTTTTCCTTGCG
>ONYR01000375.1 GCA_900322165.1 uncultured Eubacteriales bacterium | reverse complement strand
GACCCACTGCTCAAACGCGACAACATATTTGGCCATGTCCCAGACCTTCTCGATCGTGCCGCCGCCTTCGATGTCGAAGGTGTCAAGGATGTCCTGCGCCTTCGCGCGGATCGCTTCCTCGTCGGTGATGTCATCCGCGATCGCCCACATCTTCTCCCAGTCGAACTGCTTGGTGTAGAGCCACATGCGGTGGTAGAGGTTCGTCTCGTCAATGTAGAGGTCCATCATGCCGGGGTAGGGGCGGCCGATCTGCGCGATGTTGGTATCGCGGAAGCGGCGGCGCACCTGCGCGGCCTTGCACCAGTCTTCGATCTCATGATCAACATACGGATCGCCGCCCTCGACAACGCCCGTAATGACCGCGTGACGCTTGCCGGCACGCTCAAGGTCCGCAACCATCTCACCAACCGCACCGCAAGCATAGAGCTCGCCAAGCCAGGTCGGAGTGTCGGTATTGGCATAGTCGGGAGCCTTTTTCTTCTGCACGTTCACGAGGACGACCGGAACATCGAGATCACGGACCGCCGGGAGCATGTTGTAGCTCGTTGCGTAGGTCAGCAGCTGCAGAATGACAAGGTCAACGTCTGCCGCGCGGAACTTGTCGCCGGCTTCCATGGCCTTCTCCTTGGTCGTGACAAGGCCGCCGTCGATGAGCTCGACCGTGTCCGGAATGCGCTTTTTGAACTCAGCGTACTGAGACTCAAACTCGGGAACGAGGCTCGGGAACTGGGGCAGATAGGCACCAAGCGCGATGGAGAAAACGCCGATGCGGGCTTTGGTATTGACTAACATGGTTTACCTCCCGGATTATGAAATGATGGTGTGAAATCGTATGGCCTCAGCGGGCGCAAGAAGCCGCCACGCTTGTATCTGATTGTATAATACAGGATACAAAAAGAACCTTCCATAACCGCATTTGTCTGAAAAAGTGTCGTTATTTGCAGAGCGGTGAAATGTGGAAGGCGAGGGGGACAGTGAAGCGAATAAGCTAAATGAATCGGTCGATCAAACTATATGATAAAAATTTAACAAAGAGGATTGAAAACCAAATTTTTTCATGTATACTATAATTGTAAAAAACATGAAGGAGGCTTACTATGATTAGAGTTGCAATGTTTGATACCAAAGAATACGATGAGATTTCGTTCGAGGCGCAGGCCGGAGCGGACATTTCGTTTAAATACCTTGAAACCAAATTGAATGAGGACACCGCATCCCTCGCGGCGGGCTGTGACGCTGTCTGCGTGTTTGTCAATGATACCGTCAACAAAGCCGTGATCGACAAACTCTACGAAAACGGGGTGAAACTCATCGCGCTGCGCTGCGCGGGCTACAACAATGTCGATCTCAGCGCGGCCTACGGCAAACTGCACGTTGTGCATGTCCCGGCGTACTCGCCCTACGCGGTGGCGGAGCACACCGCGGCACTTCTTCTGACCTCGATCCGCCGCATTCACAAGGCCTACAACCGCACCCGCGATTTCAACTTCTCGCTGAATGGACTGACGGGATTTGACCTTCACGGCAAGACGGTCGGCGTTATCGGAACCGGCAAGATCGGACGGATCTTCATCGACATTTGCCGAGGCTTTGGCATGAATGTCATCGCATACGACCTGTTCCCGGCCAAGGACAGCGGGATCACCTACGTCACGCTCGACGAGCTGCTTAAAAAGAGCGACATCATTTCGCTGCACTGCCCGCTGACCGAGGACACGCGGCACATGATCGACCGCGTGGCGATCGAAAAGATGAAGAAGGGCGTCGTGATCCTGAACACCTCGCGCGGCGCGCTCATCGATGCGGAGGCACTGCTGGAGGGAATCAAGGCCCGCAAGGTCGGCGCGGCCTGTCTCGACGTGTACGAGGAGGAAGCAGACATCTTCTTCGAAGACCGGTCCGGGCACATCCTGAACGACGAGCTCCTCGCGCGCCTCATCTCGATGCCGAACGTGATCGTGACCTCGCACCAGGCTTTCCTCACGGAGGAAGCGCTGCACAACATTGCGGAGACCACGATTTCCAATATCCGTTCCTACTTCAACAACGAAGGCCTTATCGACAACGAGCTCTGCTACCACTGCGGACACATGGAGCAGTGCAGAAAAGAAAGAAAGCAGCGCTGCTTCTGAGCAAGCTGCCTGTAAAGGGCTGAGAAACCATCAGGTTTCTCAGCCCCTTTTCACATTCGTGGTTATCACCATACAGAAGACCGGTTCATTACTCGTCTTTTTTCTGCCCCTTCTTATAGTACCAGTATGCTACCCCGATCGAGATCGCGCCGCTCGGGATGATCATGAAGCTGGTGGAGCCGGTGAGTGACGGAACGAGAAGGAACAGCAGCGTCATCGCGATCAGCGGGAAGGCGGCGATCTTCATGTTGCCGCGGTAGTACTTGTAGGCCATCGCGCCGAAGAGGGCGGGGACGACGTTCTCGAAAGCCGGCTGGAGCGCTTCGGACTGCAGCAGCGGCTGCAGAGGGAGGAGCAGTGCGACACCGACCGCGAGCACGAGGATCGTGACAAGCGATGACGTGGCAATCGAGAGGGTCGAGATGATCTCATTTTCCGGAGTGCCGGTCTTCGCGCCGACGATGTCGCGGGCGTTGAACGCGCAAGGCAGCTTCATGTTGATCAGGTTGCCCGTGATAAACGCAAGGTACGAGCCGCCCGCGCCGAGCATCGGTGTGTAGATGAGGTATTCCGCGATCGCGCTCACGAGGTAGACAATGCCGATCGCGAGGAACGTGCGCAGGAACGCAGGAATGTCCGGCATCGCCTGCAGATACGCGCCCATAACAAACGGAACCGCCAGAAGGAGAAAGAGGCTGATGATCGAGAAGATCCGGCCGTAGACGTGGGTCCGGTTGTTGTACTGTTCAAACAGTTCGTTTTTCTTTTCTTCGGTCATGATCTCACCCCCTTAGACAAGCTGTCCGACAAGGACAGCCGAGGCCATCGCGATCAGCATGCTGAGGGCGACCGAGAAGTTGTCGATCCAGGCCGCTTTTTTCTTCTCCGCAAGCCAGATGCAGACTGCCATGACAAGCGCGGCCACGACAACGACTACGAGCGGCATCCAATTGCCGGTGAAGGTGAACAGGCCGTTCCCGGAGACAAAGTCGCCGATGTAGCTGCCGATGTACGCGGACACGAGGCCGATGAACATTGCAGTCATCGCGGTGTTGCCAAAGTCCTTGATGACGGAGGTGCCACCGCCTTTTTTCGGTGACTGGCCGGAGAGCTTTTTGAGGTAACCTTTGTTAAACAGGATCGCGAGCACCATGCCCCAGATGATACAAAAGCTCATTGTCAGGGCGATCGTGGTGAAGGCTTTCGGAGTCATCTGCGCGGCGGAGAGAGTCGTCAGACCGACACCTTCAGCCGCAGCTTCTGCGACCTGGGTCTCATAGTGGAGCGCGCCGATGACCGAGAGTCGCAGCCACGGAAGCGGGGTGCCAAGCGAGCCGGAAAGGGCGATAACACCCAGAAGAATGCCAACGGAGGGCAGGACCGCAAAGGTCGCACTCGCCGTGATGGCACGCTTAAGAAGCTTAACGTCCATGCCGATCGCCTTGCCGGCACGGTAAGCTCGCACCATGAAAAAGACACAGACGAGTGCAATAAAAAGGATGACAACCCCGACGATGAGGTACATCACGGGGCTGTTTAATTGTGTGAGAATTTGCATAGCGAAACCTCATAGGGAAGCGTGCAGAACGCTCAGGAGGAAGCTTGACGGAGCTGTTCCATGATCGCTTCCGGGAAAAGACCTTGACGGCTGAGGGCCATCAATTGTTGTAAGAGCGGCTCAGCGTGCGTGAAAAAGGCGCGGAGCCCTTCGCAGAGCACATAGTGACCGGGTTCACCATCTTCGGAGACACCGAAGCGGTCCTTCAGGCAGCCGCCTCCGCAGAACTTCAGATACGGACAGTGCCGGCACTGTGACGTGAGAGCGGTTTTCTTCGATCGCCCGAACGCCTCCTGAAAGGGGAGGGTAACAAGCTGTCCGATCGAATCTCGCATAAAGTTTCCGATGCGATGCTTGGGATCGACAAAATGGTCGCAGGCGTAGACGCTGCCGTCCTCCTCTGCTACCAAAGCGCGCCCGCAGGTCTCGCTCATCATGCAAAGGGAAGGCTTCGCGCCGGCCATGATCTTTGCCATCTCCGCAAACATCTGGATATCGGTATTGCCAAGATCATGTGTGATCCAAAGATCGAACATGCGGGTCAGGAAACGGCCGTAGGCCCCTGGCGTGACCGAAAGGGGCGAAAGCGCATCCCCATCGCGGACCACGATCGGAATGAACTGGACCCAGCCGGTCTCAAGTGAGCAGAGCGTCTCATAGACCTCGTCCGGCGCCTCGACAGTCGCGGAATTGACCGTGCAAAGAAGATCGGGCGTGAGGCCGGCCTTCTTCAGGCACTCCGCAGCCTGACGGACCCGCGCGAAGGTCCCGTTGCCAAGAACGTCACGCCGGTTATGATCGTGCACCAGCTCGGTCCCGTCGATCGAGAGGCCAACGTCAAAGTGGTTTTTTGCCAGAAACTCAGCCCACTCGTCATTAATGAGAAGCCCGTTCGTCTGCAGATTGTTCCACGCACTGAACCCGCGCGGAAGATACCGGTTTTGCAGCTGCACGGCGCGCTTGTAAAAATCAAGCCCGGCCAGGGTCGGTTCGCCTCCGTGCCAGACGAAGGAGACAACCGGGCCGGGAGATGCCTTGATCGTATCCCGAATCAGCCGCTCGAGCATTTGATCCGACATCACGGTCTGGACTTCGTGCGTCGAGTACTGATCACGGGAGAGGTAGTAGCAGTAGGAGCAGCGCATGTTGCAGCGCGATCCGACCGGCTTGACCATGACGACAAACGATGGCCCCCTCGCCGCCGCATTTCGTTTGGAATAATAGACAGCCATCAGGTCTTCAGATGATCATCAAAGAAGGCGAGGACCTTGTTGAACGAATCCATCGCGGCTTCCTGACGGTACATGGGCTTGTCATAGTACCAGATCCCGTGACCGGCCCCATCGTAGCGGTAGAAGGTGTAATCCTTGCCGGCCTCCTTCAAAAGCGCTTCGAGCTTGTTGACCTCGTCCGGCGCGGGATGACGGTCATCGTTTCCGAAGATACCGATGAGCGGGCAGGAGAGGTCGGCCGCGTACTCATGCGGCGAGTGCGGGCGCTTTTCGGTCAGCTGATCCTCGCTCATAATGACACCGCCGCCCCAGCAGTCGCAGGCCGCGTCGATTCCCTCGAGCGTGCAGGCTGCGAGGAACGTGTGACGTCCGCCGGAGCACATGCCGATGACACCGGCCTTCTCATTGGAGGTCGGCTGGTTCTTCAGGAAACGCAGCGAACCGGCCACGTCTTCCATAACGTCCGCATCCGGCGCACCGCCCGCTTCCATCGCGCGTTTCGCGACTTCCGGCGGGGTGCCGTTTCCGAAATCTTCATAAAGATTGGGACAGATCACCGAATAGCCATGCTGCGCAAAGCGGCGCGCGGTCTCGCGGCACCATTCATCCCAGCCGGGCATGTGCGGGATCAGAACAAGACCAGGGAAAGGTCCCGGCCCCAGGGGACGGGCAAGATAGGCGCGGATGTCCTGACCGCCGTGCCCCTGCACTAAAACGGTCTCCGCGATCATGCCCTCATAATCGCCGGTGTTTAAGCTGTTCCACATAGAGAAGTACCTCCTTAATTTACGCGAAATCAGGCTGTGTCAAGAGATAAACTGATAAATTCATTATAGAAGAAAGCATGTCTTTCGTCAATTTTAGCCTTGAAAAGTAGACGCTAAACGACTATAATACCGACATACAACTTTCTGGGGTGTACGATAACCTGCTTATTTTGAACCTACACCGATGAATTGGGAGTTCTACCATGAACGGTATGTGATGCCAGGCCCCAAGCTAATTCCGACGGATCGGCCACTCAGGACCGACACCCGGCAGGGGAAGGCAGATCCTACTCTGCGGACACCCACCTAGCTTTTTGCTAGGAATCAAAAGGGCAGGACCGGCATCTCGGAAGTTGATCTGAGGGCCTGTAGCTCAGTTGGGAGAGCGTTCGGTTCGCATCCGAGAGGTCGAGAGTTCGAGTCTCTTCAGGTCCATCACCAAAGGCAGACAATTTTGAAAGAAATTGCCTGCCTTTTCATTTTGCCCGAAAGCCCTTGATTTCAGGGCTTTTTCGGTATCCGGCCATAAAAAAGCAGCCGCTACGGAGCCATTTTCGCAGCGGCATTTTTACTTTTTTGGGTGTTCCCGGCACCCCTCTCCCGGACAAATCGTTCTCACAGAAGGTAATCGTTCAATTTGAGGTAAACGGGTACTTATAGCTTAAAAGCTGATTCTGTGTCAGCTGTTTTATAATTATCTCAACAGCAGTGTTGTATCGTCAAGGGCGGCTATAATGCGTCTTTCGGAACCCGGAGATTTGTGGTATACTCCATCTCGACAATTCGGGATTCGTGAGGATGACGGAAATGAACTATAAAGTAATTGACAGAGAGACATACTATCGGAAAGGCGTATTTCGCCACTTTACGGAAGACTGT
>ONYR01000235.1 GCA_900322165.1 uncultured Eubacteriales bacterium | reverse complement strand
GAACTCAGCCGATCTCGTGGATGCGGCAGCAGGTTACGAAATGGCCAGGAGAGACCTCTTCCTGAACCTGAGGCTGCGCGCAGGCTTCCGTCGCATATTTGCAGCGGGCTGCGAAACGGCAGCCGGGTTTCGGATTGATCGGGCTGGTGATTTCGCCGTGAAGGATCTCACGCTTGTTCGGATGGTCGATATCAACCGACGGGATCGCGGACAGCAGCGCCTTGGTGTACGGGTGCAGCGGGTTGACAAAGAGCTCCTTGGAGGGGCACTTCTCAACGACCTGACCCAGGTACATGACACAGATGTCATCGGAGATATGGCGGACGACCGACATATCGTGGGTAACAAACATGTAGGTCAGCTTGTGATCCTGCTGCAGTTTCTTCAGCAGATTCAGAACGTGAGCCTGAATGGAAACGTCCAGCGCGGAGACCGGCTCGTCACAGACGACGAAGCGCGGATCAAGCGCCAGGGCGCGGGCGATACCGACACGCTGACGGCGGCCGCCGTCGAGCTCGTGCGGGTAAGCCATCTGCAGACGTGCGTCGATACCGACGAGGTCCATCAGCGCTTCAACCCTTTCGTTGATCTCGGCCTTGCTGTAACGCTTGGAAACGATCAGCGGCTCACGGATCGTGGAGTCGACCGTTTTACGAGGATCCAGTGAAGAATACGGATCCTGGAAAATGATCTGCATTTTTTCACGAGCCTTCTTCAGCTCTCTGCCCTTCAGGTCGGAAATATCCTCGCCGTCAAGGAAGATCTTGCCTTCGGTGCGCTCGTGAAGGTGAATGATCGTACGTCCGAGGGTGGACTTGCCGCAGCCGGACTCGCCGACAACGCCAAGGGTCTTGCCCTCTTCGATCGTAAAGGTAACATCGTCAACTGCGTGAAGCAGTCCGCGAGGGGTCGTAAAGTACTTTTTCAGGTTCTGAACTTCAATTACGGGAACTGACATTTACTTACCCTCCTTTACAGCATCGATGTGATAGCAGAAGACGGAATGACCGTCAGGAGTGATCTGCTTTTCAACCGGGCCGGCCTCTCTGCAGCGATCGGTCGCGTACGGGCAGCGGGGGCTGAACGCACAGCCGGTCGGAAGGTTCGTCGGATCCGGCGGAAGACCCTCGATCGGGTGCAGCCACTCATCGTCACCGTTCATGGACGGGATCGCACCGAACAGACCGATGGTGTACGGATGGGTCGGATGATGGAAGATCTGTTCCTTCGTACCGAACTCGATGATGTTGCCGGCGTAAACGATCGCGACATCATCGCAGGTCGTAGCGACAACGCCCATGTCATGGGTGATGAGGATCATCGAAGTATCAAACTTCTTTCTCAGATCGCCGATCAGATCAAGCACCTGCGCCTGAATGGTAACATCCAGAGCGGTCGTGGGCTCGTCCGCAAGCAGCAGGTCCGGGTTGCAGGCCAGCGCCATTGCGATAACGACACGCTGCTTCATACCGCCGGAGAACTGGTGCGGATACTCCGCATAGCGCTCCTTCGGGATACCGACGGTCTCAAGCATCTCTTCCGCACGCGCCTTGGCTTCATGATCGTTGACGTCATTGTGAAGCTTGACAACTTCAGAGATCTGGTCACCGACGGTTTCAACCGGGTTCAGCGCGGTCATGGGATCCTGGAAGATCATGGCAATGTTGTTGCCTCGGATCTCACGCATCTCGTGCTCGGGGAGCGCGAGCATATCTTTGCCTTCCATGTAGATCTCGCCGCCCTTGATCTTGCAGCCGAAATCCGGAAGGATTCGAAGGATCGATTTAGCGATCGTGGTTTTGCCGGCACCGGTCTCGCCGACAAGGCCCAGGGTCTTACCCTTTTCCAGTTTGAAGGAAACGCCGTTCACCGCGTGAACTGCCTGTCCTTCAGAGTAGTATTCAACGACCAGATCCTTGACTTCAAGGTAGGAATCGGAAACATACTCATTCTTGACTTCATTTTTCAGGTCAGACATATTTCTTCCTCCTTCCTTAATGCTTCAGTTTCGGATCCATCGCGTCGCGCAGGCCGTCACCGATGAGGTTGAACGCCAGAACGGTGATCGCAATGCACAGACCCGGGAAAATGACCATGTGCGGGAACATACCGATGTAGTTACGCGCGTCGGACAGCAGTGCGCCCCACTCGGGAGTCGGCGGCTGTACGCCGAGGCCGATGAAGCTCATGGAGGAGCCAAGGACGACGTAGTTACCGATACTCATGGAAGCACCGACGATGATCGGGGAAATGCAGTTCGGCAGCAGATGCTGGAAGATGATGCGGAAACGGCTGCAGTTGATGGACTGGCAGGCCTCAATGTATTCCGATGTACGCTCTTTCAATATCTGGGCTCGTATCATTCGGGCATTGCCCGCGATCGCGCCGAAGCCCATGGCGATGATCGTGTTCAGGAAGCCGCCGCCCAGCATGGAAGCCAGAACGATCAGCAGCAGCATTCCGGGAAGCGCCTGGATGATGTCCAGTATTCTCATGACGATATTGTCGAACTGGCCGCCGAAATAACCGGCAACGGAACCGACGATAACACCCATGACAACACCGAAGACCATGGCAAGGAAACCGGAAGACAGGGAATAGCGCGCGCCGTAGAGAATACGGCTGAGCAGGTCGCGTCCGACATCATCCGTTCCGAACAGGTGCGTCGCGTTCGGTCTCTGGAAGGTCTCAGACAGGTTCATCAGCAGCGGATCGTACGGTGCAATAACAGGTGCAAGGATCGCGAGCAGCACCTCCAGAAGGATCAGGCAGATACCGGCGATCGCCAGCTTATTTTTCGTTAATTCTTTGAGGACGCGAAGGAATTCGCTTTTCTTCTTCGGCCGAGCCTGTTTAACAGCTACGTCTGACATTATGCCTTCGCCTCCTTTGCTTTCTTTTTAGCTCCGCCCTTGGCCGCGTACTGCGCCTTGATTCTCGGGTCGACCGCCGCATAGGCGATATCAACGAGGAGCATGAAGACGGAGAATACGATCGCAAGGAAGATGGTTCCGGCCTGAACGACCGGGTAGTCACGGTTGCCGACGGCACCGATGATGTAGGTACCCATGCCGGGGATCGAGAAGATCGTTTCGATGATCAGCGCACCGCCGAGCATGTTGCCGAAGGTCGTACCGACAAGGGTGATGATCGGGATCAGCGCGTTCTTCAGCGCGTGACGGCGGATAACACTCTTCTCCGGAACACCCTTGGCGCGGGCTGTCGTGATATAGTCGGAACGGATAACGTCGAGCATGGAGGAACGCGTCTGGCGGGCTGCGATGGCCATACCGGTCGCGAAGTTGGAGACCGCCGGAAGAATGTAATACTTCAGACCGGCAATTCCGGTGCCGATACCGAGGGCCGGGAGCCACTTCAGTTTAACGGCAAACAGAAGAACGAGCATCATGGCAAGCCAGAAGTTCGGCATCGAGCAGCCGACCATGGCGACGACCATGGTGAGGTGATCCTGCCAGCGGCCCTGCTTGGTGGCAGCGCTGATTCCCAGAGGGATGCCGATGCCGAAGGACAGCATGGTCGTAAACAGGGACAGGATCATCGTGCGCGGCAGGCGCACTTTAATTTCGGAAATGATCGGAATCTTGGAGATCCAGGAAGCACCGAGGTCAAAACGAATGTAAACATCGATCAGGTACTGTACCAGCCGCTTAAAGTAGGGCTGATCAAGTCCCAGTTCAACGCGCTTGGCTGCGAGTGCCTCTTCCGTGGCCAAGCTTCCGAGGATCGTTGTCGCCGGGTCTCCGGGACAAATGGTCATCATGGTGAAAACCAGAACGGTAACGCCCAGAATGATCGGGATCATCCAGAGGAGGCGCTTAAGAATATACCTTCCCATTCTTTCTCTCCTTCGTAAGCTAACGATTGCTTAAGCACAAGAGGGCGGAAGGATGATATCCTCCCACCCTCTGTTTTCAGTTGATAGAACTAAAGCTTGCCATCCAGGCAGTTCTCATCAGATTCCTTCCCAGGTAGAGGAGAACGGATAGCACTTGTGGCTGAAACCGTCAACTTCTTCAACCAGCGTCAGCTTGTTGGAGTAGATGCAGAAGTTGGACATGTTGAACAGACCGTAAGCAATGGCGTTGTCCTTGATGTAGTTGTGGACTTCGTTGATGTTCTCGGTGGTGTAACCTTCAACCGTCCAGGTCTTGTACAGGAGTTCGCCAAGGACATAGTCATGACGAGAGGTTCCGTCGCCGGTCGCGTAAGCGTTCGGGTCGTAACGGATGCTCCAGTGGTCAGGCAGGTAGGTGCCGCCGATGGTGTTGATGAACATGTCGTAGTTGGAACCATCAAGACGGATCGCCATCAGCTGAGCGGGCTCCGGAGAGTAGATCTCAGCGTTGATGCCAGCCTCAGAGAGGTTGTTGACGATGATCTCGCCGATACGGCTGATTGCCTTGGAAACAAGGATAACCAGCGTTTCGCCGTTGTAGTTGGACTGAGCGACAAGCTCTTTGGCCTTGTCGACATCATGCGGATAGTACTCTTCGTTCTGCCAGGACTCCTGCCAGCCTTTGTAGAAGGACGGGCAAACGTCGTACAGCGGGGTGCCGTGACCCTGAGCGTAACCGTCGATCAGAGCCTGGTTGTCGATCGCGTAGCAGATCGCCTG
>ONYR01000236.1 GCA_900322165.1 uncultured Eubacteriales bacterium | reverse complement strand
TTCCTGATCCTGCATCAGATCAGCCAGCCACGCCGGCACCATGTTTTTCGCAGGCGCCTGCTTGGCCGTAAGTGCTCTCCGGATCAGGCTGATCCGAAGCGCGTCACCGGAATTCAGCGCCTTCTCATCCCACACACCGCGCGCGTAGAACAGCGGGATCTCCGCAAGCTCGCCCGGAAGCTGCGCAGCATAGCCTCTCACCGCAACCTCCTCCGGCGCGGCTCCGACCGCGAGTACCGCGTAGCGATGCACCTTGTCGTATTGCTGGGTGACTTCGTTTTGGGAATCCTGCTGTTTCAGCTTTCCGTAATACCGCTTCAATGTATCCAGCCCCAGGATCTCTCCGTTATAAACGGCGCCGATCAGGATGATCGTGCGGTAGCCTCTCAGCGCGGTCAGCTTTGCGTCCCTGGCCGGTACAAGATCGACGTCACGCTTTTCCGCAAGCATCCTCGCGTAGCGCTCCGCCGCCTGATATCGCCCTTCGTATAAAACAACTGTCATGATCTCATTGTCACTATTCATGTCAAACACCTCGCTTTATTTCCTGATTATATGGTTTTTCCCGCCAAATCACAAGAACATGTCTTGAAGGATCTGGCGGGAAAACCATCATTCCACGGAAGTTAATGAGCTTCGATATTTACTTTTTGATTTTCTGAAGGGCCGCGTTCAGGCTGCGGATCATCTCCTGCGGCACTGCGTCACCGGCTTGTTTGATGAGGCTCTCAAGGCTCAGCCCGGCCATCATCTTCTTCAGGTTCGGGTTTTCACTTGCGCCTTTCGCAACGTCTCCGCGGCTCGCGGTCATGCGGGCCATCATCTTGCCAAGGATCGCCGCGGTCTGCGGGTTCTGGGACAGCGCACCCATCGTATCCTTGATGGAGAAGCAGGACGGATCGTAGTCCGCGGTATCAAACCAGTTGATGACTGCCTGCTTACGGAACAGGTAGGCCTTGTTCGGCTCAGCGACCTTGCGGATCGACATCTCGTCGCGGCACTCGCCGGAGACCGCTTCGATCTTATGCTCACCGCTCATCGGCACTTCGAACGTGAAGACATGTCTGCCTTCCTTGCAGCCGACTTCCTTGCCGTCAACATAGAGCGTTACCGCAGCGCAGTTCGAGTAGACCTTCACTTCGGTCGTCTCCTCAGCGCGGTCCACGTAGCGCTTGCCGCACAGGTGCACGAACGGAGTCTTGCTCCAGGCTGCCTTGTAGAGGTAGAACGCATCCTTCCTGGTCTTATGGTCGAATTCGACAAGACCCTTCTGGTTCTCGCCCTTCTTGCCGCCCTCATCACGGCCGTCTGCCGCGAAGTCAAACAGGTTCCAGACGTGGGTCGCCCAAAGGTACGGACGATCCTCGATCATCTTCAAAATATGCTCATGGTAGACGCACTGATATTCTTCGGTGTAGTCGCCCTGCTCCGGCTTGGTGGAGTGGAAGGCCGTGTTTGCATCCGCGCCGTACTCGGAGAAACCGATGACACGGTCCGGATACATCGCATGGTATTCATCGAAGAAGCTGTCGTTCTGATCGAGCGTTCCGAGATACCATCCGAAGTACAGGTTGTAGCTGGCAATGTCGGAGATCGCGATGAGCGGGCTCTCCTTCTCCAGCATGAACGCGTGCGCCATGACCGTCGGACGGGTGGAGTCCATGCGGTGGCACAGATCGTTCAGCTCGCGGTGATCCTGCAGCAGCTCCTCGGTCACGGTGCCGCTCGCCGTGATCTCGTTGGAAAGGCCCCAGACGACGATCGACGGATGATTGTAGGACTGTGTGATCAGTTCCTTCATCTGCGAATACGCGTTGGCCTTGCCGTTTGTCATATGCTTGGAAATGTAGGGAATCTCTGCCCAGACAACGATACCGTTCTCATCACAGAGATCGTAGAAGGCCTGCGCCTGCTGGTAATGCGCGAGACGAAGCGTGTTCGCGCCCAGTTCCTTCACGACTTCCATGTCTTCCTTGTGATCCGCAAGGCTCAGCGCATTGCCAACACCCTTGCGGTCCTGATGACGGCTTACGCCGCGCAGCGGATAGCTGCGGCCGTTCAGGAAGAAGCCCTTGTCCGGGTCCATGTGGAACGTGCGGCAGCCAAAGCGGGTCGAGACC
>ONYR01000239.1 GCA_900322165.1 uncultured Eubacteriales bacterium | reverse complement strand
GGTTCTGACGACGGTCGGCCTGTTCGCCGCCCTCGGCTACTGGAACAACTGGACCAACGGTCTGTACTACATCACCAGCACCAAGCTCTACACGATTCAGGTTTACCTGCAGAAGCTGATGAACAACATTCAGTTTCTGAAGACCTCTGATATCGCGGCTGAGTCTTCGATGCTGGCGTACAAGTCACTTCCGACGGAAGGTGCCCGCATGGCGATCGCGATCATCGCGATCCTGCCGATCCTTTTGGTCTATCCTTTCATCCAGAAAGAGCTGGTCAAAGGTATGGTCGTCGGCGGTGTCAAGGGCTGATCCGGATCTTACAAACACAAAGGGGGAGCCGGAAATCCGGTTCCCCCGTTTTTTAAACTTTCAAACACCCTACAGGAGGATAGATCATGCGTAAAGAATTTGAGCGAGTTACTCCCGAGTCCGTCGGTCTGAGAAGTGCGGATATTCTGCAGTTTCTGGAGGACCTGGCGCACAGCGAAACGGAGATGCACGGACTGATGATCATGCGTCACGGCAAGGTGGCGGCAGAGGGCTGGTGGGCTCCGTTTGCACCGCATCTGCGTCACGGACTGCAGTCTCATTCCAAGACCTACGCTGCAACGGCAGTCGGCCTTGCCTATACCGAGGGCTACCTGAAGCTGAACGAGCGTGTCATCGATATTTTCCCGGACGAAGCGCCGGAGAATCCTTCTGAGAATCTGAAGCTCCTGACCGTACGCGACGTACTGTGCATGGGCTGCGGCATGGATACGATGCCGAGAGACAGCGAGCACTGGATCCGCGATTTCCTTGCCACTCCGGTCAATCATAAGCCCGGAACCACCTACATGTACAATTCCGTCGGTTCGACCTTCCTTTGCGCGATCGTGGCGAAGAAGACCGGTATCGACGCTCATGAATATCTGAAGACTCGTCTGTTTGACAAGATCGGTATCGACGAGAGCAACCTGAGATGGTACCGCATGGCGGACGGCACCCCGATGGGCGGCGGCGGACTTTTCGCAACGACGGAGGACAACCTGCGCCTGATGAAGCTGTACGCGGACGGCGGTGTCTGGGAAGGTGAGCGCATCCTCGCTGAGGATTATGTCAAGCTTGCGACCTCGCTGCAGAACGAATCCGCGACCGAAGCGAACAACAACCCGCTCGCGACCGATAACCATGTCGGCTACGGCTTCCAGATCTGGATGTGCAAGCCGGAAGGCGTTTACCGCGCAGACGGTGCGATGGGTCAGTTCACGATCGTATGCCCGAAGCAGGATCTGATCATTGCGATCAACGAGACCGCGGTCGGCGCTCACTGGGCGCAGTCCACGCTCGATATCTGCTGGAAGTATCTGGCCAAGGTCGAGGATGATCACGGCCCGCTGGAGGAAGGTGAGGATACCGAGAAGCTTGCGCGCACGATGCGCCAGCTGGCTCTGGATCGTCCGGCTTATCAGCCGTTCTCTTCCATGATCGAAAAGATCAATGGCAAGCGCTTTGAGATCGAGTCCGGCAAGATAAGCTTTGAGCTCTTCAGCTTCATGGCCGGCAAAGCCGCCAACGATATCAAGGCGATTACCTTCAATTTTGATAACTACGGAATCAAGTGCGACTACGAGACCGCGAAGGGATGCGAATCGATCCGCATCGCGACCGACGGCGAGCGCGCCCGCAACATCATGGGCAAGCCGGAAGACTGCACGCAGATCCTTCTGTGCGATGCACATTGGGCAAAGGAGAACGAGCTTGTCGTTCACGCACGCTGGGTCGAGACCTGCCTGACAAAGACGCTCGTCTTCACCTTTACCGAGGACGGTTTCTCCGCGAAGGAAGACAGCAACAGCGCCTTCCGCTTCCCGGGAGAGGTTCCTCCGGCAATCGGCAAAATGGTGTAATACAGGAGGGAAACATGAAATACGGATGGAATGAACTGAGTCATCTGGTTCAGACCGAAGGCCGTGTCCATGTGGATCCCCATGACAATTGTATGTACTTCGATTGGACGTGCACCGGTTTCCGGTGCACGTTTGTCGGTACCGTGCTTTCCGCGAAGATCCGCGGGATCGAAAACAATTTCATGGGTCAGATCGAATGGCCGGTGATCGGAATTCTAAACGAGAAGGGTGAGATGAAGCGAATTACCGTTCAAAACGGTGATTTTGACTATACGCTGGCAGAGTTTGATGAGAATACCGCGCATACGGTGGATGTTGTCAAACTCTCTGAAGGCATGCGCGGTCAGTGCGGCCTGCTGAGTCTGGAGACGGACGGAGAGATCGTTCCGGCGAAAGAAGAGAAGGCATCCCTTCACATCGAGTTGGTCGGAGATTCGATTACCTGCGGCTACGGAAACGAGGAGAAGGATCCGGCTAAGCATTTTGATCCGAAGACCGAGAACGGATATATCAGCTACGGAGCGCTGGCAGCTCGCGAGCTTGGAGCCAGGGCAAGGTGGATCAGTGTGTCCGGCATTTCAACGGCCGTTGACCACAGCCGTCCGATGCCGTTTGAGATGCAGGGGATGGAGGAGCTGTACCCCTACGTCGATCTGCCGCTTGAAAAAAAGCTTGGCAAAACCGAGTTTACCTTGTATGATTTCAAGAAGGATCCGGTGGACGCGGTCGTGCTGAATCTTGGCACGAACGATGTCAATATGGTCAAAATGGCAAAGCCGGAAAAGAAGGAAGAAGCGCTTGTTTTCTTCCGTACGCATTACCGTGGCATGATCGAGATGATCCGAAAGTACAACCCGGAAGCGATGATCTTCTGCTGCCTGGGACCGCTGGATTATTTCCTGTATGATGAGATCCGTGATATCGTCGACGAGTACAAGGCTAAGAGCGGAGATGATCGCATTGTCCGTTTCAAATTCGGCCCGGTGCTGCAGTGGAGCGAGGGCTACGGTGCGGACATGCATCCGTCCGCAGCGACCCATGAGCGCATGGGTCATGAGCTGGCGGCGATGATTCGTCGTTATGTTTGCAAGGAAGATGGAGGAGTCAAATGAAACTCGCGCGGGTGTTCGGAAACGGCTGCGTGCTGCAGCGTCAGAAGCCGATCGTGGTCTTTGGAGAAGGAGCGGACGGTGAAAGCGTTCGGGTGTCACTCGGCGCGGATAACCGGATCTCATTTGCGGAGACCGTCTGTGAAAACGGCAGGTGGATGGTGAAGCTTCCGGAAAGAGAAGTTTCCACAGGCCTGACCATGATCGTCGAGAGCGATAAGGAAAGAATCGAACTGAATGATATCGCGGTCGGCGAAGTCTGGCTCGGCGGCGGTCAGTCCAACATGGAATTCCTGATGAAATACGATGCGGATCGCGAAACCGCACTTTCAGGAGGCACGCAGGACCTTGTCCGCTTTTACGAAGTCCCGAAGGTTAGCTATGAAGGCATGATCGATGATGAGGACCATTCGGACGAGGGCATCTGGCGCAAGGCGGATCCGGAGAACATCGGCATGTTCTCGGCGGTCGGCTTTTATTTCGCGATGAAGATCCGTGAGAAGCTCGGCGATATCCCGGTCGGCATGATCGGATGCAACTGGGGCGGTTCTTCCGCAGCCTGCTGGCTTGGGGAAGAGTACTTGACCGGAGAGCTGCAGGAGTTTGCAGATCTGGTTCACCATGCGGATGGGATCGATCTGGAGAAAGAGCTGGAGCGCTTCAAGAAAGACCGTGCGAATCAGCGCACGCCGGAAGCTCGCGCGCGCATGGACGCGTTCATGTCGCATGCACTGACAGAGCCGATGCATTTTCAGCTTTCACAGGAGATGCATGAGGCGTTTATGAGAACGAAATACGCTCCGTTTTCTCCGTTTAGGCCAAACGGTCTTTATCATACGATGCTGGAGACCGTGATTCCGTATTCTCTTCGCGGCTTCCTCTGGTATCAGGGAGAGGAAGACTGTTTCATGCCGGCTCACTATACCGAGCTGATGGAAGCGATGATCCGCTGCTGGCGTGACCGCTGGGGCGCGGAGCTTCCGTTCATTCTCGCGCAGCTGCCGGTATTTAAGAACCCGGGCGGATTTAACAGTCTGGATTATGTGCCGATCCGCAGGTGCCAGGAGGAGACGGCCAAGACAGTGCCGAATACCTATATGGCCTGCATTCTCGACAAAGGCCTGCCTTACGAGATCCATCCGAAGGAGAAAAAGCCGGTTGGCGAGCGGATGGCTTTGCTGGCGCTCTCCCACGTCTACGGGGAAGAGGTGCTCTGCGAGGTCCCGGATGTGATCGGCGCGGTGACAAAGGACGGCGTGGCGGAGATCGTTTTGAAGGAT
>ONYR01000262.1 GCA_900322165.1 uncultured Eubacteriales bacterium | reverse complement strand
CCTTTGCGGAGGCCGAGGATGTCATGGACGTCAACGAGCGTCTGCTGCATCAGGTTACCAAGGAGACCATGGGCTGGGATATTCCGCTTCCGATCCGACGTATGTCCTGGGATGAAGCGATGGACAAATACGGCTCCGACAAGCCGGACCTTCGTTTCGGCATGGAGTTCGTGAACGTGGATGATCTCGCTGCGGACTGCGGGTTCGGCGTCTTTGAAAACACGATCAAGGACGGCGGCATCGTCCGCGGTATCGTGGCCAAGGGCTGCGCTTCGATGCCTCGTAAAAAGCTCGATTCACTCACCGAGGTTGCCAAGCTCTTCCGTGCAAAGGGGCTTGCCTACATCGCGCTTGAGGAAGACGGCACGGTGAAATCTCCGCTTGCCCGCTTCGTTGCACCGGAGAGAATTCAGGCGTTTGCGGACCGCATGGGCGCAGAGAAGGGCGATCTGATGCTGTTTGTCGCAGACAAGAAGCTGGTTTGCCAGACCGCGCTCGGACAGGTTCGTCTGGAGATGGGCCGCCGGCTCGATCTGATGGACAAGAGCAAGCATGAATTTGTCTGGATCGTGGATTTCCCGATGTTCGAGTGGAGCGAGGAGGAAGGCCGCTACATGGCGATGCACCATCCCTTCACGATGCCTCATGAGGATGATCTGGAGTTCCTCGAGAGCGATCCGGGCCGCGTTCGCGCCAAGGCTTACGATATCGTTCTGAACGGTGTCGAGATCGGCGGCGGCAGCGTCCGTATCCATCGCCGCGACATTCAGGAGCGCGTCTTCAAGAGCCTCGGCTTCACGCCGGAGAAGGCGAAGGAGCAGTTCGGTTTCTTCATCGAAGCCTTCACCTACGGCGCTCCGCCGCATGCCGGACTGGCTTACGGCCTTGACCGTCTGATCATGGAGTTCTACGGTGTCGAGGATATCCGTGACGTCATTGCCTTCCCGAAGATCAAGAATGCGTCCGACCTGATGAGCCAGGCGCCGAGCAAGGTCGATGAGAAACAGCTTCAGGAGCTGTGCCTCGCGATCGATCTGCCGAAGGAAGAGGAATAACACACACCGGATTGATCGAAAGAATAAAACAAATCCCCGCGTCTCCGGAAGGAGAGCGGGGATTTTTGTCTGCAGAAGAATGGAATCGGCGATCTATATCGTGAATTCGCGGAAGGCTTCTTTCACTTCGGAAGGATCCTCTTCGCTTTCAAAGGAAAGAGTCATCGGGCGGGAAAGATCCAGACTGAACAGTCCGAGAAGCGAGGCCGCGTTGACAACATAATGATCCTGCAGAAGGTCAAAGCGCCCGTGGAAACGGCTGACAAGCGAGCAGAAGCGTCTGGCCTTGAGAAAATTGTGAATGGAAATGGGAATGGTTTGCATAGAAGCTCCGTTCTTTCAAAAAAGTCAGGCCTATTGTATCATCGAAAAGGAAAGAGTCAAGCTTGCTAAACGATGAAAAAACGGTTGTAATTTCGCGGCCGATTCGGTATAATAGATAAAATGATTTTATCGTGGGGTTCTGTGGGTATTGAAATGAGTGATACGAAAAGAAGAGCGGCGATTTGCACGATGGGCTGCAAGGTGAATACCTATGAGAGCCAGGGAATGACCGAGCTTTTGGAAAAGGCGGGGTATGAGATCGTTCCGTTCTCGGAGCCTGCCGATGTCTATATTATCAATACCTGTACGGTTACCCAGATCGCTGCCCGCAAGTCAAGACAGATGATCCACCGAGCCAGGCATCTAAGCCCGGAGGCCGTGGTGATCGCAGCTGGCTGCTATGTGGATCGTGATGACAGCCTGATTCAGGAGGGCGTCATTGACTTTGCGCTTCCGAACCGCCGCAAGCAAGCCTTGATCGAATATCTCGACGCATATCTTGCCGGAAGAGAGCTGCCGGATGAGGATGAGTCCGAGCCGTTTACCGGCGGGATGGATGTATCAGGGAGCGACGGAAAGACAAGAGCCTTTATGAAGGTGCAGGACGGCTGCCGCCAGTTTTGTACCTACTGCATTATTCCCTATGTGCGCGGACCGCTGAAGTCAAGAGACTGGAAGGACTGCGTCAAAGAAGCGGAAGTGCTTGCCAAAGCCGGATACCGCGAGGTCGTGCTGACCGGCATCCACGTCACCAGCTACGGACGCGATCTGAAGGAGGATGGCGTAGAGATCGACATGGGCGATCTGATCGGCCACATCGCTAAGGTGCAGGGGATCGAGCGGATCCGTCTGAGCTCCCTTGAGCCGGGCCTGATCACACCGGCGTTTCTCGAGAAGGTAAAGGGCGTAAAGCAGCTTTGCCCGCACTTTCATCTTTCGCTGCAGAGCGGCTGTGATAAGACGCTGAAGGCGATGAACCGGCGTTATACGACGGCGGAATTCCGCGAAGCGGTAAGGCTTTTGAGAGCGCAGTATCCGGACGTTGCGATCACGACCGACATCATTGTCGGCTTCCCGGGCGAGACGGAGGAGGATCATCAGGAATCCTTAGCCTTTGTCCGTGAGATCGGCTTCGCCGAGGCGCATGTGTTCCCTTATTCCAAGATGGAGGGGACGGTAGCCGCCAAACGAAAGGATCAGATCCCTCCGGAGGTCAAGAAGCAGCGCAGCAAGGAAATGCTCGCGCTGACGGCTGAGGCTTCAATGGCTTTCATGGAGGCAATGCAGGGCAAGACAGCCCGGATCATCCTCGAAGAGAAGGATGAAAAGACGGGCTTTTGGACAGGATATTCACCGAACTATCTGAGGATCGGAGTGCTTCTCCCGGAAGGCAGCCATCAGGGAGAAGAGGTGGAAGTTCGGATCGATGGCTATGTTGAAATGCGGAGCGCCAACCATGACGCCTCCGGTTTGGACCGTATCCTGAAAGGAGAACGACAATGAGAGACGAAGCTTCGGGAACCCTGTTCTTCAATCTCGTGGGTGAGAATGAAGAGTCGGTAACGGACATCCTGATCGATGTCTACAAAGCGCTTCAGGTGAAGGGATATAATCCCGTCAACCAGCTGGTCGGCTACATTATGTCTGAGGATCCGACCTACATCACGAGCTACAACAACAGCCGCGGCAAGATCGCGCGTATGAACCGCGATGAGATCATCGAAGAGCTGGTGCATGCGTTTGTCGAATATCACCATCTCGAGGATAAGTGAGCGCTGTGAGAATTCTCGGATTGGACTTCGGAAGCAAGACGGTCGGAGTCGCCATGTCGGATCCTACCGCGTTTCTGGCAAGTCCTGTGGAGACGATCCGCCGTGCGGAGGAGACGAACCTGAAGGCGACGGTCAGACGCATTCGGGAGCTCTGCGATCAGAATGAAATACATCTGATCGTTCTTGGCATGCCTTATCATATGGACGGAAGCGTCGGCGTGTCGGGAGAAAAGGTGCTTAATTTTAAAAAGAGACTGGAAAGAGATCTCTATCAGGTGGAGGTCGTGCTGCAGGATGAGCGGCTTTCTACCTGGGAAGCGGAGCAGCCGATGATCGAGGCGGGCATCCGCGACCGGAGAAAAAGAAAAGAGGTCGTTGACCAGCTGGCCGCGGCCTTGATCCTGCAGTCATATCTTGATGAACACAAGGAAGTAAAACAACATGAGTGAAGTAACCTTACAAACGTTAATGGAACTGGATTTTGTCACGGTGACGGATCTGACCGATGAGGATCATCTCTCCGCAGAGATGGAAGTCGTCAATGCGGCGGAAGTGCTTGTCGGCGAGGAGACCGGACTGTATGTGCTCGTTTCGGACACCGCCGGTGTGCTCGATGACGAGGACGAAGACGAAGAAGAGGGCGAGGCTGCGGAAGATTCCGATGAGGCCGATGCCTACATCTTCAAGGTCTGCGCTGAGGAAGATGCCGAGTTTTTGCTCTCGGAAGACTACAGCGATGTTGAAGTGTATGTAACCACCAATTTTTCGGAAGAAGAGTTTCGTGAAGTGGCCGGAATTTTCCAGGATACGGCCGAAGATTTTGATATTACCGTTGAAGACTGAAACAATTTAGAGTTGTTTGTGTTTTTTAGAAAGAGAGTCATATGAATTCGCTGGCGAATACAAAAAGAAGAACAACAGGAAGCCGAAAACCGAGAAAGAACGTGAAGATCATTCCGCTTGGAGGACTGGATCAGATCGGTATGAACATGACGGTCGTGGAGTGCGGAGACGACCTGATCATTATCGACTGCGGACAGGCCTTCCCGGATGACAATCTTCCCGGAATCGATTCGATCATTCCGAATTTCGGCTATTTACGCGCCAACTATGACCGCATCCGCGGTGTCGTTCTGACCCACGGCCATGAGGATCATATCGGCGGACTTCCCTATTTTTTGAGGGAATTTCGTGTGCCCGTTTACGGCACGCGCCTGACACTGGGCCTGGTGAGAAACAAGATGGCCGAGTTCGGGATCAGGGACGCGAGTCTGTATCTCGTGAAGCCCGGCGACGTTGTTGAGCTGGGTGCCATGAAGGTTGAGTTTATTCATACCAACCACAGCATCGGCGACAGTGTCGCCCTTGCGATCACGACCGAAGCCGGCGTGCTGATCCACACCGGTGACTTTAAAGTGGACTATACGCCGATCCACGGCGGCATGATCGACCTGCAGCGTTTCGCGGAGCTGGGTAAGAAAAAGGTCCTCGCGCTGATGAGCGATTCGACGAACGCGGAGCGCAAGGGCTACACGATGAGCGAGCGCACGGTCGGCCATATTTTTACCGAGATCTTCCCGCAGGCGGAAGGCCGAATTCTGGTTGCGACCTTTGCATCCAACGTCGACCGCGTGCAGCAGATCATCAACGCAGCGGCAGCGTACGGGCGCAAGGTCGTGTGCCTTGGCCGCAGCATGGTCAACGTCATTAACACCGCGCTTGAGCTGGATTATCTGGAGGTGCCGCCGGGCGTTCTCATCGACAGCTCGGAGATCAAGCATTACCAGGATAATGAGCTTGTCATTATCACGACCGGATCGCAGGGCGAGCCGATGGCGGCGCTTTCCCGTATGGCGAGCGGCGAGCATCGCCTGATCGAGATCGAAGAGGGTGACACGGTCATTTTCTCTTCCCGTCCGATCCCGGGCAACGAAAAGACTGTCAGCAACGTCATCAATGCGCTGATGCAGCGCGGCGCGAAGGTCACCTATGAAGACGCGCACGTTTCCGGCCACGCAAGCCAGGAGGAGCTGAAGCTCATCTACAGCCTTGTCAAGCCGAAATATATGATCCCGGTTCACGGTGAGTACCGTCATCTCAAGGCGCATGCCGATCTGGTGAAGAGCATGGGTCATGAAGAGAACAACGTTGTGATCCTGCACAACGGTTCGGAGCTGACGCTTGACGCCTACGAGGCAAAGATCACGGGCACTGTCGATGTCACCCCGATCCTTGTTGACGGTCTCGGCGTCGGCGATGTCGGCAACGTGGTGCTGAGAGATCGAAAGATCCTCTCGCAGGACGGTCTGATGGTGGTTTCGCTTGCCATCAACAAAGAGACGAATGAAGTGATTTCGGGTCCGGAATTCCTGAGCCGCGGCTTTGTCTACGTGAAGGAGTCGGAGGACCTGATGAACGGTTGTAAGAAGGTCGTGGAGCATGTTCTCGGGATGTACCGTGAACTGAATCTCTCCGACTGGGCGGGACTGCGTACGGAGATCCGGGATGAGCTGCGCGACTATCTGTGGCGCGAGATCAAGCGCTCCCCGATGATCCTTCCGATGCTGCTCGATGTTAAGCAGCCCTGACATTACGCTTACTTTTAAGCGAGGATAAAGGGGACATTATGAATTTTGTGAATCGAATTTTCGGGTTCATTGCCCGAAATGTGAAACGCATTGCCTGGCTGGTTTTAGTCTGCGTCGCGATCGCGGGGGTTTCCGTCATCGCGTACGACGCCAGCTTCGATTTTATCCGTGACGATCAGTTCGAAACCTACGATCCCGAGGGAGAAGAGGTCACGATCGATATTCCCAAGGGCGCGACGGTTCGTGAGATCGCGGCGATCCTGAAGCAGAACGGCCTCATCGAAAATGAGTTTCTGTTCCGTCTCAAGGCGAAGCTGAACGGCTCGGAGGATTATTTCCAGTACGGTGTCTACAAGATCATCCGCGGCATGCCCGATGTGGATGTCATGGAAGTGCTCAAGGAAGGCGCGAAGGAAGAGTCAGTCATGATTACGATTCCCGAGGGCTGGAGCATCCGTCAGATCGGTGCGTATCTGGAAGAAAAGAACATCTGCCTGCAGAGCGAATTTGAAGATGCCTGCAACCGGACAGACTACGATTTCGACTACTATCAGTACATCGATAACCGCGCGGACCGCGAGTTTCTGCTGGAGGGCTATCTCTGGCCCGATACCTACGATGTCATCCCCAGCAACGGTGCGGAAGGCGTTGTCAAGCGTATGCTCCGTGAGTTCGAACGCAAATGGGAATCCCACGGCGCATGGACCGAACGGATGCTCGAGATGGACCTGACGGTCGATCAGGTCGTCACGATGGCGTCCTGTATCGAGCGTGAGGCGATGCTCTCCTATGAGGCGCCGATGGTCGCAAGAACCCTCTATAACCGTATGGATGCGGGAATGAACTGGGGCCTGAACTGTACGATCCTGTACATGCTCGGCAAGGAAGGCACCGGTGAGGAGGACGTTCTGTATTCGGATCTGGAAATAAATTCCAAGTATAATACGTACATGTATGCGGGTTATCCGGTAGGACCGATCGGCAACCCGGGAGCGGCATCCATCGAAGCGGTGCTGAATCCGGAAGAAGGAGACTGGCTGTACTTTATCGCGTTTGAGGACGGCTCGGGAGAGCATCTGTTCACGAGTGATTATGATGAGTTCCTTGCGGTAGAAAACGGTACCTATGTCCGTGATGAAGATGATTGATTTTGTCAGCACCTGCCCGGTGACACCAATCCGGTGGCAGGTGCTGATTGTCTGTTGGCCGTAAAAAGCCAAAAAGGAGGCTGTATGATGGAGCTGTTAGCCCCCGCGGGCGGATTCGAGACCCTGAAGACCGCGGTGCTCTACGGGGCGGATGCGGTGTATCTCGGCGGGGACCGGTACGGTCTGAGAGCCAAGGCAAAGAACTTTGACAGCCGGGAGCTTGAGGAGGCGGTCACGTATGCCCATGCGCACGGGGTCAAGGTGCATGTCACCGTCAACATCATCGCGCACAACGAGCATCTTGGCGGGCTTGAGGCCTATCTGAAGGAGCTTGAGCGGATCGGCGTGGACGCGCTGATCATGGCGGACGCCGGCATGATCGATATCGCGAGACACACCGTTCCCGAGATGGAGATCCATCTCAGCACGCAGGCCAGCGCCACCAACTATGCCACGTTTGAGTTCTGGCACCGCATGGGGGTCAAGCGAGTGGTTGCGGCGCGTGAGGTTTCACTCGCTGAGATCGCAGAGATCCGTCAAAAAGTATCCCCGGACCTGACGATCGAGGCCTTTGCTCACGGAGCGATGTGTATCTCGATCTCCGGGCGCTGCCTTCTGAGCAATTACCTCGCCGGGAGGGACAGCAATCTCGGCGAGTGCACGCATCCCTGCCGCTGGCAGTACCGCCTGGTTGAGGAGACCAGACCGGGCGAGTATTTCCCGATCGCGGAGGGTGAGGAAGGCACGTATATTTTCAATTCCAAGGATCTGTGCATGATCGAGCATCTGCCGGAGATGGAGAAGGCCGGGATCGGATCGATCAAGATCGAAGGCCGCATGAAGTCGCCCTTGTATGTGGCGATGGTCGTGAAGACCTACCGCAAGGCGCTCGATGATCTCTCGAAGGATCCCGAGCTTTACAAGGCCAATCTGCCGCTCTACAAAGAATGGCTTGAGATGGCTTCGCACCGGGAGTATACGACCGGTTTCTATCTCGGAAAGCCGACGCAGATGGATCAGATCTATGAAGACTCGAGCTACCGCCGCAGCGCGGATTTTGTCGGTGTAGCGGTTCGCTCGTGCGAGGACGGGCTCTGGCAGGTCGAGCAGCGCGGAAAGTTCTACCGCGGAGATGAGCTGATGGCGGTGCCTGTGGAGGGAGAGCCGATTCCTTTTATCGCCGATCCGCTTTACGATGAGAATCATGAGCTGATCGACAGTGCGCCGCATGCCAAGCAGACCCTGTACATGTCCTTGCCGACGCAGACGGAGGGATGCATTGTCATCCGAATGAAAGAATCATGAAGAACCCAAGGAGAGAAAACTCACTGAAGTGGATAAGTGAGGAGACGGAGTCCCTTAGCATGGGAGGAAGCTGGCGGCTGACCAAAGTGAATTTCCGCCCGGCCTCCTACACGTTTATCGCAGAAAAGTGCATTCGGCGCGATATGGAGATCTCGACGGTTCTCGGACGCGAGACGAAGGTGGATATCGTGCTGCCGCTTTCGGAAAACAGCGGGCCGATCGGCACACTGCTTGAGGGCATTGCCCGTACCAACGTCAGTTACCGCATGATTTTTGTCGATGACGGGGTCAAAAACGAAGAAGTTAATGAAGAACTTACCGCCTATCTGGAAGCACACCCGGACTCCCGGGTGATCCGCAACGAGCAGACGATCGGAAAAGTCAGCTCTGCGAACCGCGCTTTGATCATGACGCGCAGCGATTATGTCGTACTGCTCGATACGGATGTTTCTCTGCCGAATCTGTGGCTGGAGCGGCTCGTCATGCCGCTCGTCAAGGATCCGACCGTCGCGAGTGTCAGTCCGTTTACCAACCATGGTCTGGTGGCCGGATTCCCGGCACCGTTCAGACGCAACCGTTTCTTTGAGTCCACCGAGGTGGACCGGATGGATGAAGTTTTCCAGGAGGTCCGTTCCCTTTATACGACAGTTCCGTACAGCATCGGTTTCTGTATGGCGATGAACCGGACCGTCATCCATCAGATCGGTATTCTCGATCAGCAGAACTATTCCTCGCTTCACGGGGCAGACATCGACTGGTCGATCCGGGCCTCCCTTGCGGGCTACCGAAATGTCATGGCCGAGAACCTGTATGTGGAGCATCTGCATCAGAGCTCGGATCTGAGATCCGGCGAGCGGCTGCTGAGCCTCGAGCAGGAACGCATCCTGAAGCGGGAACAGCCCTCGTATGAAGAAAGAACCGAGAAGTATCTGAAGGAAGACCCGCTCTCGGAAGTGAGAAGCTTTGCGTTTACGAGACTGGTCTGCCGCATTTCCAAGGTCCGCCGTCTGATCTTCCATCAGAGAGGAAACGAGTGGTGTGACAAATACATGGACAGCTATATCCGCGCCAAGCTCGCGGAGGGGGAAGCGGTCGCGCTGGTTTCCTACGATGAAAGGCTCCATGCCTACGTTCAGGAATTCATGTACAATGAATACCGGACGGAGATCCGGCTTGATACGATCAAGGACGTGCTGGACCTGGCAGAGCGGACGGAGTTCCGGCGTGTCATCGTCGGCAGCCTTATCGGGGTGCCCAACGTGCCCGGGACGGTCGAAGCGCTGTTTGGCTTTGCGGAGCATACCGGCTCAAGAATCGTCACGATGCTCCTTGATTATCAGGTCGTGTGTCCGAAGGGAACGCTGCTGAATCAAAGACGGGAGGCCTGTGCCGGCCTGTGCGAGAACTGCCGCGAGTGCTATCTCTATGATTACGGAATCGGAAGATCCGGGTTCACCGACGATAAAAGCTGGAAAAAAGCGATGAACCGTCTGCTGACGGAGAGCCAGGAGGTCTTGTATTATTCCTCGGCTCTGATCAGCAAGACCGAGGGAGTCTACGGGACGATGGAGCGGGCTCACCAGATGCACCGTCCGTCCTCGATGGGGATCCCGATCGACCGTCATATGAAATCCGAAGAAGCGATCCATATCCTGATTCCGCAGGATCTGACGGAAGCGGGCGGGCTGAACCTTGTCAAGGGCATGGTGGATACCGTCCGGAAGAAAAAATTGCCGGTTCGGTTCTATGTGCTCGGGCAGGTATTCGGGCGAGTCAACCGTCACTATGTAGAGGTATTTGACCGCGGGAGCGATCTCTCGCTTCCGGCGTTCATTCTTCGCAACGGGATCGATGCCGCCTTGCTGCCATCCGCGGCCCCGGATCCGATAGGCCAGAAGGCGAAGGTTCTGATGGAAATGGAGCTGCCGGTCATCTCAACGGAAAGCGACGGCGGCAGTGACCTGATCGAACGTTATGAAAAAGGTATGATCCTGCGCACAAACAAGGGCGAGGAGGCGATCCATGAACTCATTGCCTTTGCCAAAATGCAGATGAATGAGATCTCGAAAACCAAGGAACGCGGATTGTTCCTGATGGACACGCTGAAAGAAAACAATTCGGTCAGGATCGAATCGCTGCGCGAGTACCTTTGGAAACAGGGGATCCAGTCGGACGTGAGGAAAGTGGAATCACAGCCTCTCCGTCTGGTGAGCCATTACGACTGGATCATCCTTGATCAGCTCGAAGAAAGCAAAAAGCTCCTCAATCTTCTGGAGGAGGCCAATAAAAACGAGGTTCCGGTCTGGTACATGGTCGACAGCAAGCCGGTCGATCAGGCGTTCTTCACAGACAAAAAGCCGATGCTCGATCTGTGCAAGGGATTCTTGGCGCGCGGCGAGCGAAGTGCGGCGTGGATCCGAAATCGGATCGGCGCCAAGCCGGTGAATGTGATTCCGAACGTCACCTCGGAAGCGATCCGGTGGGGCGCGAGGATCGTGCTGGAGGAGGAAAGCCGTCAGGACCGTTTCCATCTGGATGTCGGAAGCTTAGGCAAACAGAATGTCGACAAGACGATCCGTATCGGGTGGCTGCTGGATGAGGTGATCGCTGAGGCTGCGGGTGAGACGTTCTATGAACAGCGCTTCGGTGAAGTGAAAAAATGGATGGACAAGGATCCGGCGATCCGCCTGATCATTTCGGATAGCATCCCGCTTGGCAATATTGAGAGCCACTACCGTGACCGTATGATCCCGGTCGAGGACGGCGATCTTGAGTCCGACATGCTGATCCTTTCGCAGGTCGATGTGCTGATGCTTCCGATCCCTGAAAACAGGGAGCTGGAGCTGTACCTGCCGGGCGTGGCGCTTTTGGCTTCGCTGATGCAGGTTCCGGTGATCTCCGATGCCAGATGCGGTTTGTCGGACTGGATCACCGATGGAAAGGACGGACTTCTTTGCCGAAGTTCGACCGAGTGGCGTGCGGCTGCGAAACAGCTGTGCACGGATGAAAACGCAAGGGAAGAGATGGCCCGTCTTTCCTGCCTGAAACTGTTGAAAGAAAATCAGGGCTTTAGGAGGTTGCTGTGAGATACGCATTGATTGGATGCGGACGAGTTGCACCGAACCACATCGTGGCGGCAAAAGCATCGGGGCTGGAGATCGTCGGGCTGTGTGATCTGGATATGGAGAAGGCCGTGCAGTTCCGAAAGGACATGGAGCTTTCGGAAACCATTCCGGTATATGCCGACGCGGAAGCGATGATGAAAGAGCAGAAGCCGGAGCTGGT
>ONYR01000240.1 GCA_900322165.1 uncultured Eubacteriales bacterium | reverse complement strand
TTGGTGTCGATGAACGCACGGCTCATATCAACGATCGCTTTGCCTCTCCAGAACAGCTTCAGACGAGGCTCTTCAGTGACGACGGCAACGGTCGTCGTTTCGAGGTTTTCCTCCGCCGCATAGCGCTTGAAGGTTTCCTCATCCTTCGGGTCAACGACAACGGCCATGCGCTCCTGAGACTCAGAGATCGCCAGCTCGGTGCCGTCAAGGCCCGCATATTTCTTCGGGACAAGATCGAGATTGACCTCCAGTCCGGGAGCCAGCTCGCCGATCGCGACGCAGACACCGCCCGCACCGAAGTCGTTACAGATCTTAATTAAGTGAGCCGCATCCTGACGGCGGAACAGACGCTGGAGCTTACGCTCGGTCGGAGCGTTACCCTTCTGCACCTCTGCGCCGCAGCTTGTCAGGGACTCGTTGTTATGTGCCTTGGAGGAACCGGTCGCACCGCCGATACCGTCACGTCCCGTGCGGCCGCCAAGCAGGATGATCTTATCGCCGGACTCTGCCTTTTCACGGATGACGTTCTTGCGCGGAGCCGCAGCCATGACCGCGCCAAGCTCCATGTGCTTGGCAACATAGCCGGGATGATAGATCTCTTTGACATAGCCGGTGGAAAGGCCGATCTGGTTACCGTAGGAGGAGTAACCGTGAGCCGCTTCCCGCGCGATCTTGCGCTGCGGCAGCTTGCCGGGCAGCGTGTCGGCTATGTGGCCGGTCGGGTCGGCCGAGCCGGTGATACGCATGGCCTGATAGACGTAGGAACGGCCGGAGAGCGGGTCACGGATCGCACCGCCAAGGCAGGTCGCCGCGCCGCCGAACGGCTCGATCTCGGTCGGATGGTTGTGCGTTTCGTTTTTGAACATCAGCAGCCATTCCTCTTCCTTGCCGTTCACATCGACCGGAATGACGATCGAGCAGGCGTTGATCTCATCGGATTTCTCCTGATCATCAAGGCCGCCCTGCGCTTTGATCTCGCGCATCGCCATCAGGGCAATATCCATCAGACACTCGGGCTTCTCTTCGCGTCCGAGCGTCACTCTTCCTTCTTTATATTCCGCGTAGGCCGCCTTGATCGGCTCGGTCAGCGGACTTTCATCAATTTTGACATCCTCGATGACCGTCGCAAAGGTCGTGTGACGGCAATGGTCGGACCAGTAGGTATCGAGCACGCGGATCTCGGTCACGGTCGGATCACGATGCTCAACGTCACGGAAATATTTCTGCGTATGGAGAAGGTCCGCCTTGCTCATCGCGAGCCCCATCGAGCGGATCATCGCTTCGACCCCGGCCTCATCCAGCTCGTTAAAGCCCTTCAGCGTTTCCACATGATCCGGCACGCCGTACTCGGTCTCGAGCGTCTCGGGCTTGTCCATCGATGCCTCGCGGGAGTCCACGGCATTGATGCAGTAGGCCTTGACTTTTTCGACCTCTTCCTCTGTCAGATCGCCCGTCAAAACATAGACGTTCGCGCACTTAACGGTCGGATTCTCATCCGCCTTCAGAATGCGGATGCACTGCTCCGCACTGTCGCCCCTCTGGTCATACTGACCGGGCAGATATTCGGTTGCAAAGAGGCGGTGACCCTTTACATCCTCCGGCAGGTTTTCTTCATAAACATCATCCACCGGCGCTTCGCTCAAAATGCGCGCAACCGCCTTGCGGTAAACCTCTTCAGGAATGTTCTCGACATCGTACCGATGCAGTACCCGAACATCCTCAAGCTGCTTCAGGTTCAGGTTACTCTTCAGGTCGTGCAGCAGCCCCGAACCCTCCGTGCGGAACCCGGGCTTTTTCTCAACATAAACTCTGCGGACCATGTGTTCCTCCTTGCTCTCTCCTGAAGACAAACGTCTTCGCTTCTGACAGTTTCACCCATGGGCTTTTGTCATTTTCCGAACTATATCCAAGCGGCCGCGCACTTGCGTGCGCCATTGCGTGCGCCATCGCGCATACACGCTTGCGTGTACATTCCGAAAATTACCCATGGTAATGCACATTATAACATTGAAGGGCGCGCACTGTAAAGGCAGATTCCTCCTCTTTACAATGCACGCCCCTTTGAATTCTCTTAAGATTTATGTGTGGACTATCCAGCTATTCACGCTCTCACCAGCGAGGTAAGCGGCTGATCCGACATCAGGTACAGCTCGTGAAGCGCCCGCGTGATTGCGACGTACAGCAGCTTTGCGTTTTTCGCATCCGAAGGATAATGCTTCTCGTCTGCGTTCCAGATCAGCACCACGTCGAATTCAAGACCTTTGACAAGCTCGATCGGCAGGACCATGATCTTCATCTCTTCATCATCCATCAGGTCCATGTCCATCTCGCGCAGGCTCTCCTCGACGTATTCCGCCTCGCGGCTGTCGCGGCAGACAACGGCCGCAGACTTGTGACCGGCCCGCTTCGCCTCCCGCAGCATTCCGAGTACGTAGGGAAGCTTCTCCGCCTCCGCCACCCGTTTCTCCACGACCGGTTTTCCGTGGCGGATGACCGGCTCGATCCGGTAGCGGCTGCCCGAAGCCTTCTCGAGCACCCGCGCCGCATAATCACTGATCTCGATCGTGTTGCGGTAGCTCTTGGACAAGATCCGAAAATCATCCCTGTCCGTGTTGAACACGGCCACCGTCAGCGGCTCCCAGTCGTTCATGCCCATCTCGTAGTGAATGTTCTGCGACACGTCGCCCATGATCGTGAAGAAGGCCTCCGGCTGGATCTTTTTGAGAATGTAGTAGACCATCTCGCCGAAGTCCTGCGCCTCGTCGATCATGATCTGGCCGTAGCTCTCGTACGGCTCCGGTGCGTTCAGGTAGCGCCGGATCAGCGTCAGCGACGCTAGATCGTACACATCCAGCTTGCCCGCGGTCAGCCTTCGCAGCACGTTCGACGAATCAAACCCCTTCTCCTGCGCATACTTCGTCAGGAACTGCCGGTAGGTATCCATCACACTGAAGCAATCCTTCGAAGGATGATAGTAGTGCTCGTATTCCTTGAGCTTTTCCTTACGAAGCTTGACATAGTACGCATGGTCCGGGTCCTCCGGAAGCGTCTCGGTCTTAAAGCGGATCCTCCGCTGAAGCGTTTCGTTCAGCATCGTCTCAAGCCGCGCGATCGACTGATCCTGGCGGAAATTCAGGAGATCATAGACCTGCTCGCGGCTGATGATCTCACCGATCTTCTCATCCTCGACGCTGCGCGGCCGAAGCAGGCGGTGCCAGAGCTTGCTGAGGTACTGATCGAGGGATCTTGCAAAGTCCAGACGGCATTTCCACGAATCCGCCGGATCGCCCTCGGTCATATGGTAGCCTTTGCGGTACTCCTCCTCGAGAAGCTCCTTGAAAAACTCATCCATGCGCGCTTCCTTGACATGATCCACATCGAGGTCCGGAAGCCCGCTGACAATGTAATTCAGCAGCATGTCGCTCGAAGCGATGATGCAGAAATCATCGCCCGTGTAGCGTTTTCCGTAGTTATAGAGAATGTGCGAGATCTTGTGAAGCGCGACCGTCGTTTTTCCCGAGCCGGCCACGCCCTGCACGATCGTGTTCCGGTAAGGACTTTCGCGGATGATCGTGTCCTGCTCGTGCTGAATGGTCGCGATAATGTCTCCGAGCACCACATCCTTGTGCTGTGCGAGGTATTTGACCAGCAGCTCATCGTTCGCCGCGATGTCACTGTCGTAGTAGCCGTTCAGGACACCCTTTTCGATATCGTAGGTGCGCTTGAGGCACAGGTCGATGTCGATTTTTGTCTCATCGTCCTCGCCGCTCGGCACCGGCACCGTATAGCTGCACTTGCCGATCTCGTCCTCGTAATAGACCTTTGCGATCGGCGCACGCCAGTCCACGACCATGATCTCCTGATCATGCTGCAGACCGTGCTTACCGATATACAGCGCGTCCTGCTTGCCGTTGGCGCTCTCTTCAAAGTCGATCCGTCCGAAATACGGCTTGGAAAGGCCCTGGTGGTTGTTCCGCAGCATGCTCTCCACATGATCGAGCATCGCGACCGCGATCGTCAGCTGCTGCGACATCTGGCTGTTGAGCTCCCGGTCCCGAGGGGTGATCCGGTCATTCATCTCCTCGGTCTCCTGGCGCACCTTTACGACCCGCTTCTCCTGCTGCTCAATGTTGCGGCGGATCTTCTCGAGTGTTTCCTGAAGATGACGCTCCTCATCGATCTGAAACGGTTTCACGCTGCCGCCCCCTTTCTTTTTCCGTATTTCAAAATTCCGCGCCTAAAGGCACCGCTGCCGCGAAGGTTCTCCGCCTTTGCAGCGCAAAATATGCCGGCCGAAGTCACCCTCGGCCGGCACGGGTTAATCGTTATCTTGTTGTTTCGGATCCTAAGTCCGGCCAAATGGGCCGATCTTATTTGTCCTTCATATGAACGTCGAGCTGCGGGTTCGGCATCACAATACCGTTCATCGCGAACTTCTTGGTGACGGCTTCAACGACCGCGGCACGAACATCCCAATACTTGCCGGATTCGCACCAGGTAAACAGCTTGAACTGCAGTGCGCCATCGCCGTACTCCCACATGAATGCGTTCGGAGCCGGGTTCTCGAGAACGTCCGGAACTTCCTTGGCAACCTCAAGCAGCAGCGTCTTAACGGTATCGACATCGCTCGATCCCGCAACCGTGAACTGCAG
>ONYR01000241.1 GCA_900322165.1 uncultured Eubacteriales bacterium | reverse complement strand
CTGCCCCGCTATTCTTCGGGACGGTTCATCTATAACCTCCTGATCTCCCTTGCCACCGCGTTGGTGATCGGGTCGATCTGTCACTTTGTCCCCTTTCTTCACGAAGACAAGATCCTCATCGGCGAGGTGATGCTGATGATCCCGGGCATCGCGATGACAAACGCAGTGCGCGACATTCTTGTCGGGAACACGATTGC
Organism: uncultured Eubacteriales bacterium; assembly: GCA_900322165.1. Taxonomy (GTDB): domain Bacteria; phylum Bacillota; class Clostridia; order Lachnospirales; family Bianqueaceae; genus RUG760. Next base: position 3,712 of record ONYR01000241.1, on the reverse strand, counting down.
CGGGCTTCTGCGTCTGGTGGAGTCGGTGCTCTGGGCCGGAGCGCTCGCAGCCGGGGTCATGATCGCGCTGCTCCTTGTCTCCGGGCCGGAGACTGAACTTGCGGCAAATCCGCTCTGGGTTGAGTTTCTCATGGCCATGCTTGGCTCGCTCGGCTTTTCGATTTTGTTCCACGTGCGGGGCCGCCTGCTCCCCTACGCCGCACTTGGCGGCTTGCTGACCTGGGCGGTGTACCGGCTGATGCTGCAGTTTACGGCGGTGCCCGAATCCACCTCCGTCTCTTCGCTGATCCAGGCGTTCTCGGCCGGCGGTGTCTTTCTTCCGACCCTCGCTGCGGCTGCTTTTGCCGCTCTCTACGCGGAGATCCTCGCCCGCTTCCTGAAGACGCCCGCGACCGTCCTCTACATTCCGGCAGTCGTCCCGCTGATCCCCGGAAGCACGCTCTACTACACGATGGCCGGGGTTGTCCGCACGAGTGAATCCGCGCTCACCTACGGATCGCTGACCCTCGCCTACACGCTTGCGATCGCTGTCGGAACCGCCGCGATCTGGGCTGTTTTCTTCGCGATCCGCCAGATCAAGCTACGGAAAAAGGCATAAATTTTTCTATCCCTCTTGACTTCTCCGTCAGGAGGGATATAATTTAGACAAACATATGAGCATTTGTTCATATGTTTGAATTGAAACCGAGGCAGCCCGCGGGCGCCTCCCCAACCTTGCTTTACTTATATAGGAAGGAATCCCCCATGAAAAAGACCTACAAGATCGAAGTCGACTGCGCCAACTGCGCACGCAAAATGGAAGATGCCACCAAAGCGACCCCGGGCGTCAAGGACGCAACGGTCAACTTTATGACCCTGAAAATGAACGTGGAGTTCGAAGAAGGCGCTGACGTGAAAGCCGTCATGAAGGAAGTCCTGAAGAACTGCCGCAAGGTCGAAGACGACTGCGAGATCTACCTGTAATCCCAATCCTTATTATTCCCGCCTCTGATGAAGCGGAGCTTTCAAGAGGTTTCCCATGACTAGAAAACAAAAAAAGATGCTGATCCGCATTCTCCTGACGGCCGCGCTTGTCATTATTCTTGTGCTGCTGCCGATCAAGGAGATCTGGGGCGGATGGCTTCGGTTCGGACTCTTTTTGATTCCGTATTTTCTGATCGGTTATGATATCCTTCGCAAAGCCGCGAAAAGTGTCATCAACCGCCAGCCCTTCGACGAATGCTTCCTCATGGCCATCGCGACGATCGGTGCGATCATTCTCGGCGAATATGTTGAGGGTGTCGCGGTTATGCTCTTTTACCAGATCGGCGAGCTCTTCCAGAGCTACGCGGTCGGCAAGAGCCGCCGCTCGATCAGCGACCTGATGGATATCCGCCCGGACTACGCCAACATCGAAGGCGAAGACGGACACCTCGAACAGGTCGATCCGGATGAGGTAGAGGTTGGCACGATCATTGTTGTCCAGCCTGGTGAAAAGATTCCGATCGACGGTGTTGTAACCGAGGGTGCTTCCACGCTGAACACCAGCGCGCTCACCGGTGAAAGCCTGCCGCGCGAAGTCACGTCCGGTGATGAGGTTGTCAGCGGCTGTATCAACCAGAGCGGCTTGCTTCATATTAAAACGACCCGTGAGTTCGGCGAATCGACCGCTTCGAAAATTCTGGAGCTTGTCGAGAACTCCGGCATGAAAAAAGCCCGCTCCGAAAACTTTATTACGAAATTTGCCCGCGTCTACACCCCTGCCGTCGTCTACAGCGCGGTGGCGCTTGCCATTCTTCCGCCGATCGTCCGTCTTCTGATGGGCCTTGGCGGTGACTGGTCGACCTGGGTGATGCGCGCGCTGACCTTCCTTGTTATCAGCTGCCCCTGCGCGCTTGTCGTTTCGATCCCGCTGAGCTTTTTCGGCGGCATCGGCGGTGCGAGCCGCGAGGGCGTGCTTGTGAAAGGTTCGGTCTACCTTGAAGAGCTCGCGAACGCGAAAATCGTCGCCTTCGACAAAACCGGCACGATGACGCGCGGTGTCTTTGAGGTCGTCGGTGTCCATCACACCCGCCGCGAAGAGACGGAGCTGCTGCAGATGGCGGCGCTCGCCGAAAGCTATTCGAGCCACCCGATCAGCAAGAGTCTTCAGAAAGCGTATTTCGAGCGCTCCGGCGCCTCCACCCTTGACCTCAACTCCGTCCGCAACGTGGAAGAACTGAGCGGACGTGGCGTTGTCGCGGACATCGACGGTCACAAAGTGGCGGTCGGTAATGACAAGCTCATGCGCCAGGAAGGCGTTGAGCCGATTGCCTGCCATCACATCGGAACCGTTGTCCATGTCGCGATCGACGGAGTGTACGAAGGTCATATCCTGATCTCCGACATCATCAAGCCGCACGCCGCTGAAGCGATTCAAGCACTGAAAAAAGCCGGTGTTACCCGCACGGTCATGCTGACCGGTGATTCAAAAACCGTCGCGGAAAGTGTCGCCAGCACGCTCGCGATCGACGAAGTGAAGAGCGAGCTCCTCCCCGAAGACAAGGTAAATCAGGTCGAAGCCTTGCTCGAGACGAAAGGCACGAATGAGAAGCTGGCCTTCGTTGGCGATGGGATCAACGATGCTCCGGTCCTTGCCCGCGCAGACATCGGTATCGCGATGGGCGCGCTCGGCTCGGACGCCGCAATCGAGGCCGCGGACATCGTCCTGATGGACGATGATCCTCTCAAGATCGCGAAGGCGATCCGCATTTCCCGCAAGTGCCTGCGCATCGTCTACGAAAACATCTATTTCGCGATCGGCGTCAAGCTGATCTGCCTTGTTCTCGGAGCCCTCGGCATCGCGAACATGTGGCTTGCCATTTTTGCCGACGTCGGCGTCATGGTCATCGCAGTCCTTAACGCGATCCGCGCGCTGAACGTGAAAAAGCTCTGAATAAAAAAAAGAAAGGAGCCGACATGAGTCAACTCCACTCGGAACATGCGGAAGTCTGTGAAACCTGCGAGGTCCACGCTCCGCTTCTGAAAATTGTCAATGAAAAACTGCCGCCCGAAGACGAGCTCTACGATCTTGCCGAGCTCTTTAAGATCTTCGGCGACTCCACCCGTATCCGGATCCTGTTCGTGCTTTTCGAGGCCGAGGTCTGCGTCTGCGACCTCGCGGAAGCCCTCAACATGACCCAGTCCGCGATCTCGCATCAGCTTGCGATCCTCAAGCAAAGCCACCTTGTCAAAGGCCGCCGCGAAGGCAAGCAGGTCTTCTACTCCCTCGCCGACGACCACGTCCGCACGATCATCGCGCAGGGACTTGAGCATATTGAGGAGTGAGTCTATTCCTCAAACGGTTCTTCTCTCATTCGGACGGCCCTGTCTCCGATGAGTGTGAATCCTCCGGCGGATCGTCTTCAAACGGTACCCACTCCGGCATTCTTTCAAATCCATACTGCTCTTCCCACTTGGAGAAGGCTGTATGGATTTTTTCTTCCTTCTCTTCCTCCGAAAGTGCGGCCTCTTCGCCTGTGAATCGGTATTCCTCCAGCAGCTCCTGCATCCACACCGGCCCGATGTGTCCTTCCGCCTCCCCGATATAGTAACGAACCACCGCATAGGCCACGATCTGCCCGTCCCGCTTCAGCACCACTTCCAGAAGTCCCGGCTCATCGGCATAGTTTTCAGGGGTGAGCCGGTTGATGTACATATTGTTCCAGACCAGCACGTCTCGCGCCTGGCTGAT
>ONYR01000242.1 GCA_900322165.1 uncultured Eubacteriales bacterium | reverse complement strand
TGCTTGACGGCATTTCAGCCCACTGTTTTTATGGCGTGAAGAGTGGGAAAGGGCTTGGCATAAAAAGAATCTCGTTACAGCCCTTGGTTTTTAGCGTGAGTGAAGTGATAGGGGGCTGTGCGTGAAAAGACTTTCATCACAGCCCTTGTTTAAAACCGGCAAACACCTGTAGAGTGGGCTGTAGCGATGGTTGAATCGTTATCAGCCCCAGATAACCGCAGATCCGAGATCCGAGAAGGGGCTGAGGTTCGGGCAACTGACTTGCCAACCCTTCCAAGACCAATTCATCTACCATAAAGTGACTGGCAAGAGGGCTGAAATATGATGCTTTATACAGTCAGCCCACTGGCGAGAAAAGAGAAAGAAAACTGGCTGCGAAATAATGACATCTCATTTATCTCGCAGCCAGTTAGCTGTTTGCCTAGTGTTTGAATTATTTTACTTTGCAGTTTTCCTTAGCCTTTACAGACTCTTCTCCGTAACCGTGCCTTCGGTGATGCCGTTTTCGTTGAAGGCGTCGACGCGGACATAGTAGCTGCGGCCTTTGATGAGCGCGCCGATGCGGTGATCGCCGGCGGCGAAGACCATGGCGCTGTGGTAGAGCTTGTCCGGGCTGCTGCCAAAGAGAATGTTGTAGCCGACGGTGTTCTCCTGAGGCGTGATGCTGACGACCATGTCAAGATCGTTCGTGCGAGTCGCGACGAAGGCGGGGACGGCAGGAGCCTCACCCTTGCCAAGACCGAAGACGCGCAGTCCGGAGACGCAGGGAGCCTGATCATAGGCGAGCTCGATCTCGGAGAGACGGAAGAAGCGGGCGTCAAAACCTTCCTCGCGCACAATGAAATCGTGGGTCAGGTCGGTCGAAGCGTTCGTTTTGTCTTCCACGACAAACCAGGTCTCACCGTCGAGAGAAGCCTCGAGCTTCCAGCGGGTGACATGGTTGGCTTCCTCAATGTAGCGGGCCTGCGAGCCGGGACGGATCTCACCGGGGCAGGGAATATCGAGTTTGTCATCGGCAAAGTTTACCTGGACCGCGTGAACGTCATAGACCGATCCGAGATCAATGGTGAGCCACTCGTTTTTGCCGCTTTCCTTTGCCATCCACCAGGTCTTTACATTTTCTTCGGTAGCTTTTTCTGGCTCGTGGCCTTCACGGCAGGAGGAGGCACAGGCAGCCTTGCCGGCGCTTAAAAGCATCCATTCCGGATTCTTCCACGGATCCTCGCGAAGCGCGTCAACACTTTGCGGCCAGTCACCGTAGCGCTGGTTGCAGAACAGGTTTCCTTCCGCGTCAAAGCCGGCGCTCCAGAGACCAACGCGGCGCTCGAAATCATGGTTGACGGAGATGCGCTGCGTGGAGGTGTGCCACCAGCTTCCCGAAGCGTCCTGCATCGTGGAACCGTGGCCGGCACCGGGAAGGAAACCGCCCGGCTTGTAGGAGAACGGGTTGTTTTCAGCAAGGCGGAACGGGCCAAGCGGGCTTTCGCTGACGTAAACACCGTCCGAGTAGGTGTTGTACTGCGTGCCGGGGCAGGCGTACTGAAGGTAGTACAGACCGTTGTGCTTGTCCATCCACGCACCCTCGATATAAGGCTTGTTGGTAAACATGCCTCGGATGAGAGGTTTTAAGTGAGCGGGGATCATGGATTCCGGAACCGGGCCGCTTTTGACAAACGCCTGATATTTGGCTTCGATCTCTTCTTCAGAAGCAGGAAGGGTCGTGTTGTTCTCGCCGATTCGCTCGTAGCCGATCTCGTGGGGATGGCCGAAAAGCAGCTCTTTGGTTTCGCCCTTGGGAAGCATGGTCTCGGGGTCGAGCTCGACACCGTAGACCGGGGTTTCGTTGGAGCAGCCCCAGTAGAAGTAGACGCGGCCGTCATCATCGATAAACAGGTTCGGATCCCAGAAAGGGAATGTGCCTTCGATCTTTTCGTAAGGTCCGTTTAAAACATCCTTCGTGCGGAAGCGGTCGCAGTTATGATCGCGGCTCGACGCGCAGTAGTAGACGTAATCGCCGATGACGCGCACGTCCGGGGCATAGTCGTAAAGCGGAAGGCTTTCCGGCAGGCGATGATTCTCCCAATGCGCGAGATCATCAGAGACCCAGACACCGAGCGTCATGGAAGCAAAAATATAGTAGCGTCCCTTAAAGAAGATCATGGAAGGATCCGCAGCCTCACGGCAGATCTTCATAACTCCCTTCTGGCGCTGGTCGAGGTTGAACTGATAACGGTAATTGACGTTAAGCGGGTTACAAAAGTAATTCATAATGCTCCTCTCTTGATGTGAAATTTCCGTTCGATCACTTGGATTATATCATTTGCGGAGAATCCCTGTAGATACACATTCTTGACAAAATGTACGATATTTTGCTGTGTTTTGAATCTACGGAAAGTAAAAAACAGACAGCGGTCTCAGCCGCTGTCTGTTTGATGAAACGGGTTTGGATTATTCGGCAACAGCCTCGGTTTCAGCCTTTGCAGCAGCTTCAGCGGCAAGGCGTTCCTTCTTTTCCTTTTCGTAAGCTTCGACTTTAGGCTCGAGCTTGGAGAAGGCCAGCGAGCAGAGCATGATAACAACCAGCAGGATGACCGGAACCAGCGCAAAGTCAAAGCGGATCATGAAGATGGCGCTTGCGGGCTGTTCAACAATGACATCCGACGTGGTGGAGATGTAGCCGCCAAGGGAGAGCACCAGACCGGTAACGTAAGCACCGAGTGCGGCACCGGCTTTGGAAGCGAAGTTGGCAAGC
>ONYR01000249.1 GCA_900322165.1 uncultured Eubacteriales bacterium | reverse complement strand
CTGACCGGCAAAACGGACGAGGACAATCTCGGCTTCACCTACGCAGAGCTCGATGACTATATCCGCGGCGTGAAAACCCCGGACGAGCCGCTTCGCACCACGATCCTTCGACGCTACAAAGCGAACCGCTTCAAGCTCGAGACCATCAAATGCTATCCGAACGAGGCCTATCACATGGCTGAGGATTTTGAGGTCTGAGATCTAAAGGGCGAGGAAAGAGATGGAGAGCAACACTACCAAACGCCGGCTTGTCGGCATTCTGGGCGGAACCTTTGACCCGATCCACTACGGTCATCTTGGCTGTGCTCGGGCCGCTTACGAGAGCCTTGGGCTGGATGAGGTCTGGCTTGTCCCGACCGGGCGCTCGTATTTTAAAACGAGGCTGAACCTGCACGTGTCTGAGCCGGAGCACCGCCTCGCGATGACAAAACTGGCGGCGGAAGGCGTTCCGTATCTGCGAGTTTCGGATATCGAGATGCAGCGGGAAGGTGACACCTACACGGCCGACACGCTGCGCATTTTAACCGAAGCCTACCCGGACACGGATTTCTACTACATCGTTGGGGCGGACACGCTGATCCACATGGGCAGCTGGCACGATCCGGAAGGCGTTTTTTCACGCTGCACGATCGTGGTCATCACCCGGAGCGACACGGAAGAGGAGACGCTGCAAGAAGCGATTGAAGACCTCACGGCGCGCTTTTCCGCGAGGATCGTGCCCGTTGCGATCGAGAACATTGATATCTCTTCGTCCGAGGTACGCCGCAGGGTGGAAGCAGGAGAAAGTATTTCCGCAATGGTGCCCGCAGCGGTGGAGGAGTATATTCGGGAAAAGAAGCTGTACTGAGCCTGAAACTTCGGCGGAAAACAAACGATAACCAAAAGTTTGAAATTTGTTCAAAAACGCACGTGCCCGCTGGACTTGCGTTTTCCGAAAAGTTTGCTATACTAATATTCAGATAAAGGGGAGTAGCGAAACGGACAAGCCTCGCAGCCAAGCCTACAGGTGCGTTCGGAATCGAAACCGTCAACCGATGAACAAAAGCGTTCATCCGTATCGATTGAGAAAGCAAGACTTTTATCATGACAAATTGCCATGATGAAAGTCTTTTTTGTTTACCAAGACTGAACCTGGCAGAAAGAAAAAGGAGTAACAATGAGATTACTGTTCAGACAGCGCATGTTTTCATGGTTCGACAGCTATGATGTTTACGATGAGGCCGGAAACACGGTTTTCACGGTGCAGGGGCACCTTGACTGGGGACATCGCCTGCACATTCACGATAGCTACGGCAACCACATTGCCACGGTCCGGCAGCGCGTCCTGACCATGCTGTCGAAGTTCGAGTTCTTCATCGGTGGGGAAAAGCTTGGCGAGCTTCACCGCAAGCTGACCTTGTTCAGACCCCAGTACGAGATCGAATTCAACGGCTGGCATGTGGAAGGCGACGTGATGGGCTGGGATTACCAGGTCGTGAACGCACAAGGTAATCTTGTCGCGACGATCTCAAAAGAGCTGTTCCACCTCACCGACCATTACGTGCTCGATATTATCGACCCGCGCGACGCGCTCTGCGTCCTGATGCTTGTCATCTCGATCGACGCAGAAAAATGCTCCAACAGCTAACGCTGACGGAGCTTGACATATAGCCCAATTCCATTTACGAGTGAACAAAGAAAAGGAGGATCTGCAATGGGATTCATTATTATGATGTTTTTGGTTTTGTATGTTGTCTTCGGGCTGATTCGCCTTCTGACAAGGTTCGCCTGGAGAACCGCCAAAGTAATTTTCAGCATCGGCCTGTTCTTCGTGAGCCCGCTTCTGTTCCTGCTGGCACTCTTCACCGGAGCGCTCGGAACCGGCTGGTTCATGATCCTGTGCATCGCCCTGATCTGCCTTGGCAACCTGGCACGGCCGAGAGTGGTCTGACAAAAGGTTACTTCTCCACCCTGATCCAGCTGGGATCCCAGGCCTCGTAGGTTTCGTCCATCGCGGCGAGGATCGAGTCGGCGATGCTGGCGGTGGAGAAGAGGGTGACGTAGCCCTCGAGGGAGAGGGCTTTGGTTTTTAGGGTGCGGGAATGCTCGCTGACAAAGATGCGGCAGCGCTGCTTGCCGTTGCGGGCTTCCTGCACCACATTGCTTCCGGCCGCGTTTCCGTCGAAGGCGACGAGAAGCGAGGTGCGGCGTTTGAAGATTTCGTAGGCAAAGCTCTTGTAAAGACCCATACCGGACGGCTCGATCGAAATGCGGACCGAGACACCGGCTGCAAGAAGGCGGTTGCGCTCCGCGACCGAGATCATCGAAGGAATAATGGCAAAGATCTCAAACTTGCCGTGATTGTGGTCGATTAAATATTTTTCGTACGCGGTGATCTTGTGGCCGATGACAAAGAAGACCTTCGACGGATCGGCGCGGTGGATCAGGTCGCGGATCAGGAACTTCGCCCCTTCGCGAAGCTGCGTGACGTGACGGTCATTGTTGAAGCTGCCTCCGATGAGGACGACCGGAACTTTGTCGGTCGGCATCTCACGGATACGACCCTTTAATGCCGAAGCCGAATCCATCTTGCGGGTCGACATCTTGAAGGACTTGCTTTGAGAGGTTTCTTTCGAGACACGCTCCGACAAAACATCGACAAGACTGCGGCCGGAAAGCAGCGCGTCAAACGCGATCTGTTTGGCGGCAAAGCCTTCCAGACTGGCCTTGATTACGGTATCCTCCGCGCGGCGCATCGCTAACAGATCATCGGTCGAGAGATCGAGCATCTTCTCAAGGGAGAGCTGTTCATCGATCGAATCGGTACCATACAGCGCGCCGCCGTCGGTGCCCTGAACACAGTAGACACCGCTGCGGAGGTACTGCTTCAGCGGGTGGGAGCGAAGCGAACTGAGGTTATTGAGACGCACGTTTGAAGTGATCTGGAACTCAAGGACAACGCCGCGATCCTTCATCTCCTGAATCAGCTCTTTGCCCTTTGCGGACTTGAGGTTCGCGGTGTAGAGACCGTGACCAATCCGCATATGGGGCATCTGCTGGCCGGGAGCGAGCGCTTCGGTAACGCAGGCAATACTGCTCTTAACGTTGTCGCGCAGACTGTCGTTCTCACCCGCATGGATACGAACGACAAAGGAAGGATCGTCCGCGGCGATCTTCACGATCTCGCGGATCAGCGGAGAGAGCTCACGGATATCGTTGATCTCCTCACCGACAATATCACTGCCCGCGACGTACGGGTCGACCGAGACCGCCTTCAGAACCTGAAGGTTTTCACGCACATAGTCGAGCGGATCGACCTGATCCTTCAGAATCGTCAGCGGAATGCGGCG
>ONYR01000269.1 GCA_900322165.1 uncultured Eubacteriales bacterium | reverse complement strand
TTGTTTCTTTTCTTCCGCCATTATTTGATTCCAAAAAGACGTTTTGCGTTTTGGGTTGTCACTTCGTAGACTTTTTGAACGCTGATGCCCTTGATCTCCGCGATCTTCGCCGCGACATGGACGATCTGGCGTGAGTCGTTGCGCTTGCCGCGGTTCGGAACCGGAGTCATGTACGGGCTGTCGGTCTCAAGCAGAAGATGCTCGAGCGGGATGCCCTCCACGACGCGGATCAGCTTTTTCACCTTCGGGAACGTCACCATGCCGCCGATGCCAAGGTAAAAGCCCATCCGGACATATTCCTCAGCCATCTCCAGATCACCGCTGTAGGCATGGATCACGCCGCCGACGCGCTCAGCCTCGTAGTCCCGGATGATGTCCATCGTGTCCTTGGCCGCCTCGCGGCTGTGGACGATGATCGGAAGCTCGAGCTCTTTTGCCAGTTCGATCTGCTCGATGAACCAGTCCTGCTGCTCATCGCGGGGGGAGAAATCATAGTGATAATCAAGGCCGATCTCACCGATCGCGCAGACGCGCTCATTCTCCTCTGCGAACGTGTAGACCGCGGAGATCGCATCCTCATCGATGCCTTTGACCTCGTGAGGATGAATTCCCATCGCACCGTAAAGCCACGGATACCGCTTCATCAGCTTCAGCGTGCTCTTGCAGCTCTTCACATCAGTCGCACAGTTCACGATATTCAGAACGCCAAAATCATGCATCGCCTCCAGCAGCTCATCCCGGTCCTCATCAAACGAAGGATCATCGAAATGGCCGTGCGTATCAATGAAGTGGTGTTCCACCACTTCATCGAAGGAGTTTCCTTCGGATTCTCCCGGGTTTTCTGCATTCGCCGCAGTGGCCGCATTTTCGCTCGTCGCTTCAGCCTGCTTTCCCTCTTCGCTTTCTCCGGCGAACTTTTTCAGGAGCGCTTCTTTTTCTTCGATGCGCATCAGCTGACAATGCCTCCGTCCGGTGCGTCGTCCTTTTCGGGACGCAGCAGGCAGTAGCCGCCCTCACCGTCATCGGTGCAGAGGATCATGCCTTCGGAAAGCGTTCCGGCGAGCTTGGCGGGCGCAAGGTTGGTTACAACAACGACCTTCTTGCCGACCATCTCTTCGGGGGTGTAGTACTTCGCAATGCCGGAAACGATCTGACGGACTTCATCTCCGATCTTGACCTGAGAGCAAAGCAGCTTCTTGGACTTTTCCACGCGCTTGCACTCGATGACCTGACCGACCTTCAGCTCGACCTTGTCGAAATCGTCGATCGTGATCTGGGCCTTGGCGGGCTCAGCGTTCTCCGCCGGAGCTTTCGCCTCGGTCTTCGCAGGCTTCTCTGCCTTCTTCTCTTCCTTCTTCTCAGCAGGAGCTTCCTCCTCGGAGATCTCCGGATGAGCGGCAAGGATCTCTGCCATGACCTTCTTCTCATCGATACGAGCAAAGAGCGGGGTCGGGTCGTTGACATGGTCACCGGCCTTCAGCAGGCCAAAGCTCTCGAGCGACTCAAGCGTGCGGCCTTCTGCCGGAACGTTGACCTGGTTCAGAATGCTCTCGCCGGTCGCGGGCAGGAAGGCGGAAAGAAGCACGCCGATGAAGCGGACGCTCTCAAGCAGGTTGTACAGCACGCTGCCGAGGCGCTCCTTCTGCGCTTCGTCCTTTGCCAGCGCCCAGGGCGTGGTCTCATCGATATATTTGTTGCAGCGGCGGGCCAGGTTGACGATCTCCTCGATCGCGTCCGCCACGTGCAGGGTCTCCATGTCAGCATCGACTGCCTTGACCGTCTTCAGCGCGGTGTCGATCAGATCCTGATCGAGCTCCGTGACTTCGCCGCCGCGCACCAATTCGCCGCCGAAGTACTTCTTCTGCATGGCGATCGTACGGTTGACAAGGTTGCCGATCGTGTTGGCCAGATCGCCGTTGTAGCGTGCGATGAAGGCCTCGTAGGTGATGTCACCGTCGGACGCGAACGGCATCTCACGCAGCATGTAATAACGCACCGCGTCGACGCCGAAGCGCTCGACCATCTCGTCCGCGTAAATGATGTTGCCGCGGGACTTGGACATCTTCGTGCCGTGCATCTGCATCCACGGATGACCGAAGACCTGCTTGGGCAGGGGCTCGCCGAGCGCCATCAGGAAGATCGGCCAGTAGATCGTGTGGAAACGAAGGATATCCTTACCGATCAGGTGCAGGTCCGCCGGCCAGAGCTTCTTGTAGAGGTCGCTCGAGCCGTCCGGATCGTAACCGATACCGGTGATGTAGTTCGAAAGCGCGTCGACCCAGACGTAGATGACGTGACGGTCATCAAAGTCGACCGGGAT
>ONYR01000245.1 GCA_900322165.1 uncultured Eubacteriales bacterium | reverse complement strand
CGATATAATCCTGCACGAACTGGATCGAGAGCTCTCTCAGGTGGTGTGACGGGTAGATCCGCGTAAACGCACCGTGGTGGTGAAGGTCCATCAGCTTTTCCATGCTCGCCTTGAAGGTCTCGACTGAGCAGGAATAGTCGCAATACAGCAGTATCCCTTCGTCGCAGACCATGTCGCCGGAATACAGCGCGCCGAAGCGTCGATCCAGCAGGCAGACACTGCCCGGCGTGTGGCCGGGAGTCCGAATCACCTCGATCGCGCGATCGCCAAGGTCAAACCGATCCGGCATCGGCGCCAGATTGGCCTCCTCCGTGTAGCAGATCGTCTCGATCATGTCCTTGAGATACGGAAGCTTGGTCGATATCTTGTACCACTTATCCAGCGTTTCGCGTACGAACCTTCTGCGGCGGTCCGGGTCGGAATGCAGCTTAAAAACCTCGCAGTCCGCCTCATCGAGGTACACCAGCGGGTACTGATAGTCCATCCCGTTATGGTCGAGGTGGCCGTGCGTGTTCATCACGATCAGGTGCGCTTCGAAATCCGCATCGCCGGCGGTCTCTTTATTCAATCCTTCGGGATGGAAGCCATCGTCAGCGCGCAGGATCTCGGGCACCATCTTCTTCAGATCCACGAGCCCATAGCCGGTATCCACGAGCAGCGCCTTCTCACTCCCGACAAGCAGGAACATGTAGACATCAAGCGGATCCTCGATCCGGTACGCGCCCGGGTAGAGCTTTACATATTTACCATACTGGATATTCATCAATATTTCCTCGACAGCTGAGCTTCCGCCTCTTCGCGCGTGATCTCGCCCGCGTTCGCGCGGATCATGACCTGGACGTCCTTATCGCGCAGCTTGTAGAACCTGAACAGCACCAGCGAAATCGCGTAACCGATGCACGGCAGGAGCGTAAACAGCATCCAGATACCCTTGTACGCACTCTCGGGCTGCACCACCTCGCCGCCTTCGACAAAGTGGAACGCCGCCAGCACGCCAAGCATGAACATGCTCGTGAAGCCCGACGCGACCTTCGACGAGAAGGTCTGGAACGCAAGCGCAACGCCTTCGATGCGCTCGCCGGTCTTAAACTGACCATACTCGATCATGTCGACCGTAAAGACGTACAGCAGAATCACAAGCGGACCGAAGAACAATCCGCGGATCATCATCATGACAAGGACCATCGTGACGCTGGAGTAGCCGACAAAGTACGAGATCAGGCTTGTCACCATGGTTCCGGCAACGCTGATGTAAAGAAGGTCAAACTTGTCGATCTTCTGCGTCAGCTTGGAAAGGAAGAGCGTAAAGATGAGCGTCGGCAGCAGCACGCAGAGGTACAGCAGCGTCGTATAGCTGTCCGAACCGAGCAGGTACCGCGCCGCGTACGGCAGCACGCCCTGCACCGTGTTGGTGACAGAGCAGCAGATGACAGCAAGATAGAAGACCAGGAGATATTTATTCTTCGCAATGGCCTTCACCATCTGGCGGACCGTCATCTTCTCGTCGGCTTTCGGCTCATTGCGCTCCACTAAAACGCGGTGGAACGGGAACATCAGCGCCCCGCCGAGAAGTGCCATCAGCAGGCCGGTCCAGCCCCAGCCGATCGAGCTGTACAGCGCCGGCGCGGCAACCGTGACGACCGCGATAATGATAACGCCCGCGAGCGTGCGTCGTCCGGTCAGGTAGTGACGTTCCTTCTGGTCATCGGTCATCGCGCCGATAACGCCGAAAATCGGGACATCGCCCGTGTCGTAAGCGGTCGTAAACAGGATGTAGAAAACGGCAGCCCAGGCGATCTTCCAACCGGTCGGAAGCCCGGTCGGCAGCGCAAAGAGCAGAATCGTCAGCAAAGGCATCAGGATCGATGCGATGAGCGTCCATGGCTTGAACTTTCCGGATTTGAACGGTTTCTTGTCCACGATCGTTCCAAAGACCGGATCATTGATACCGTCCCAGATCTGAGCGAGGCCGAGAATGATCGCCGCAGCTCCCGCCGCGATCCCGGCATCGGTCATGAACAGGCTGACATAGCCGCCCACGAAATTGTTGAATACAGGGAATCCGAGGCAAAACAGAAAGTATCCCCAGCGTTCCTTCTTGGTCGTCTGAAAATTCATAAAGCTTTCGCCCCCTTTGAATATAAAACGCCTCCGAGGCGTTTTATTCGTATTCCACGGACTCCAGAACGAGTCCTTTGCCCGGCACCGTGTAGACGGCCGCTTCCCGACTCTGCGTGTCAAAGAGCTCCGAAAGGCTCTCCGGCGTGCGCTCACCCTTGCCCACTTCGATCAAGGTTCCCGTCAGGATCCGCACCATGTTGTAGAGAAATCCGTTCGCGCGGAAGGAAAGCGTCAGGCGTTTGCCCTCCTCTTCGATCCGGATCTCGTAGATCGTCCGAACCGTCGACTTTTTCATTCGCTTCGATGAACAGAAATTCCGAAAATCATGCGTCCCGATGAGGTACGACGCGGCCTCGCGCATTTTCGAAACGTCCAGCTTCTCCGCCACGCGGTACTCAAACCGTTCGCGGAACGGATCCGGAACGGTATCGTTCAGGATCGTATAGCTGTAGGTTTTTGCGGTCGCATCCTTCCGCGCATGAAAGCGTTCCGGTGCCTGCTCAACCGACGTGACCGCGATGTCCTCCGGAAGGTAACGGTTCAGGTAATCCCGGATCTCCTCCTCCGAAAGCTCGGTCTCAGCCGTGAATGAAGCGGTCTGCCCTCTCGCATGCACGCCCGCATCCGTCCGCCCGGAGCCGTCGACCATGACGGTCTGCCCGGTCATCTTTGACAGGATGCTTTCGAGCTTGCCCTGGATCGTTTTGTTCCACTCTCCCGAACCGGCTTCGCCGAGCTTCTGCCAGCCGAGGTACCGCGTTCCGTCATACTGAACCACCATTTTGTAATGGCTCATGCCTCTGCCTCCTTCGCGAAGAAAGCGATGCCGATCGCCCCGGGCCCAGCGTAGGTGCCAATGCCGGCGCCGATTCGCGTTATCTCCGGCACCTTTCTGTTTGTTTCTTCAAGCACGGCGTTGCCTTGAATAAAGCTGTTGACGAGCGTTCGGTCACGCCCGCAGGCACCGATGGTATAGGGCATTGCCGGATCAATTCCGCCAAGCTCTCCGATCAGTTTATTCACCATTGCACAGGCGGCCACGGATCCTCTGGCCTTTCCGGCCTGAACGATCTTTCCCTCTTTCGCGATCGCGATCGGCTTGATTTTCAGCATCGCACCCGCAAGGGCTACCGCCCCGGAGATGCGCCCGCCTCGCTTTAGATACTCCAACGTATCCAAAAGTGCGATCAGCTTGATCCTGCCTTTGATCTCTTCCAGCCTTTCCGCGATCTCATCCGCGCTCCAGCCCTCATCACGCAGCCTTACCGCTTCCATCACCAGCAGCTTCTCGCCGATCGTGACGTTCCGGCTGTCGATCGTGTAGACATGGTCCACATAATCCACCGCCGCGATGTTCGCGCTCTGAAAGCACCCTGAAAGCTCTGAAGAAAGGGTAATGCAGATAACGTCATCCCCCTCGTCCACAGCTTCTTCAAACGCTTCCTCAAAGTCGAAAGGCGTCACCTGACTTGTTTTCGGGAACACACCTTCCGATTCGATCTTATCAAAGAAT
>ONYR01000248.1 GCA_900322165.1 uncultured Eubacteriales bacterium | reverse complement strand
TTCAGCGGTTTCATCCAGTGTTTCCGTGACATCATGGAAGGTTTCCATGGCTTCGCTGACTTTTCCGCGGATAAAAAACGCAGAGAAAGTGACCACTGCCAGTATCAGGAACAGAATCAGAGTCCTAAGGCGTGAGTGAAGAAGCTGCTTTTTGAGCAGTTTCTGGTTCTGCAGCATCACTGCCTCCAGAGGCGATGGCTGCGGGCGCGGAGGCGTAGTGGGCTGAGAGGGAGCAGGTGCCGGCTGAGACGTGGGCGTGACAGGCTGAGTTGGGGCGGGCGCGCCCGGCTGAATCATGGGCTCGGCGGGCTGAGATTCGGAGGTAGGATTCATGTCGCTCATTGTATGAAGATTCCTTTCTTGGTATGGTGCTTCGGTTTTATTTATTTTGGTTCGTGTGGAGCTATTGTAGTTTCATTATAACGATATCACCCGTCCGCCGCAAATAGAACCTTGGAAATGGTTTGAGGGGATGGCCGAGAGTATGTGAAATCGGAAATCATGGTTGAAATTATATCGGTCTACCGTTATAATGGCTGCAAAGGTAGGTGGATCACAATGACAATACAAGATGCCTTAAAACAGAAAAACATGAGTATCTACCGGCTTGCGAAGTTGAGTGGAGTTCCTTATGCTACGGTGAATGATATCTGCAATGGGAAGGCTAAGCTCGAAAAGTGCAGTGCCGAAACGATTTACCGAATCGCCCGGACGTTAGGCGTTTCGATGGAGGAGCTGCTGGCGCCGTACTGCACCAAGCGGAGCAGTTTTGAGAATTTCAAAAGCACGGTCTGCCATCGGGTGAAGGAACTGGGCGATCTCGACTTTATTCTGGATGTGCTGGACAGCCGGGAGATTCGTACGTATTACGAACGAAAATGGTATCCCGAAAGCCTGTATCTGCTTGCTATGGTAGATTATCTCAGTCGGGAAAACGATATTCCTCTTTGCGAGGAGTATGATGATCTGCGTAGATGCAGACTGGAGAAAGTGATTTATCCGGCGAGCATCCGGGCGGTATCGCTGGCTTCCAAGGATGATACGATCTTGCAAAAGGCTGCGATGAGGGCAATTCCGGAATTCAAGCGGTTCAACATCATTGAAAGCGAGGTAAGAGATGTCGTCTGAAACACAGCTTGAATTTACAAAGGAAAACATTGATTTATACCTCAGAGAGCTCGCTAAGGAGTACCGCAAGCAGGCGGGCAGAAAGATGCCTGCCGAGTTGATTTTGGTTGGCGGAGCATCCGTTCTCATTAACTATGGCTTTCGCAATATGACAACGGACGTCGACGCGCTGATCGAGGCAGCATCCGCCATGAAGGATGCCATCAACCTGGTCGGAGACCGGTATGGGTTACCGTATGGCTGGCTGAATGCGGATTTCATGAACACCGAGTCCTATACCCCAAAGCTGGCGCGGTTTTCTGAGTATTATAAAACCTACGCCAACGTCGTGACCATCCGCACGGTGGCGGCGGAGTACCTGATCGCGATGAAGCTTCGTTCAGGTAGAATGTATAAGAGCGATCTGTCAGACATTTTGGGGATTCTTGCGGAACACGAAAAGCGTGGAGAGCCGATCACAAGGGAACGGATCCGCAAGGCAGTGAACGACCTTTACAGCGATTGGGACGCGCTGCCGGAAACCTCACAGACGTTTATTGAGAATGTGATGGAGGACGGGCGGTTTGAAACGCTTTATGAGCAGACAGAGAAAGGCGAGAAGGAGGTTGGCGCTCTGCTGGTAGAATTTGAGCAGCATTACCCCAATGTTGTAACCGGGAAAAATGCCTCTGAGATCACGGAAAACCTGCAAAAGAAAACGGACCTGGCCTCTATATTAGCCAAGTTGCGCGAGCGGAAAGCCGAAGCGGATCTGGCAAAGGCTCAGGATGAGACACATTAAGCAAAGAAAAGTCACATAAAAACGACTGAAGAAAGACAACCACCAATCAGAATCGAGGTTTACGATGTTAGCGAATTACCATACCCATACCTATCTGTGCCATCATGCGAGCGGAAAACCGGAGGAATATGTCGAGAAGGCGATCGAGAACGGGCTGAAGATCCTCGGGTTTTCTGACCATGTGCCGATGCCTTACTCGAAGCCGGACTACGTTTCAAGGTCTCGCATGAGCCTCGCGGAAACAGAACTGTACGTGAATACCGTGCTGGGGCTGAAGGAGAAATACAAGGACGATATCATGATCTACCTAGGCTATGAGGCCGAATATCTGCCGCGCGAGTTTGAGAACATGCTCAAGCACGTGACAAGCTATCCGATCGATTATCTGATTCTGGGGCAGCATTTCTCAAACAATGAGTACGACGGGCAGTATTTCGGAATGCCGTTTTTGAAGGAAAAGCTGCTTGTCAACTATGTGGACCAGGCGATTGCCGGGATGGAGAGCGGGGTGTTTACGTATCTGGCACACCCGGATCTGCCGAATTTTATTGGCTTCAAGCCGATTTATCAACGGGAAATGAAGCGCCTGATCGAGGCAGCCAATCGGCTTGAAATCCCGATGGAGTTCAATCTTCTCGGGCTTGCGACGCACCGCAACTACCCGAATGACACGTTCTGGAAGATGGTAAGTGAGATGGGCGGAACAGTCGTGCTCGGGTGCGACGCGCATCAGGTCGATATGGTCGGAAATAAGGAGATTATCGCGGCGGGCGAAAAGAAGCTCGCTCAGTTCGGGCTGAAGGCCACGGAAGATTTCCCGCTTAAGAAAGTGAGGCAGCTGTGAAAAAAAGAGTAGCGAAATGGACCTGGCTGGTGTTGATTCTCAGCCTTGTGACGATGTCGCAGACCGGCTGCTTTCGCCTGATCGGAAACGCGCTGCAGACGGTCCGAGAGATCATGGAGGAAGTGGAGGCCGAGGGCGAAAGCTGGGGCGATGACTGGAATGACGAAGGGATCTGGGACGAAGAAGATGGCTGGGGCGAGAGCTCGCAGGGCTCGGGGTCATCGTATTCAGGCGGTTCCGGGACTTCCGAGGGCCTGACGCTGACGGTCGATGGTACAAGCGGGAACATGACGATCTCGCGGCCCGAGCTTTCTGAGATCTCTCCGATGGGCGCGGAGGGCACATGGACGATCTTTGTCTATCTCTGCGGATCGGACCTCGAATCGGATTACGGCATGGCGACTGACGACATGATGGAGATGGTCAATTCCGGTGCCGGAGGCAATGTGCGGTTTGTCGTGGAGTGCGGCGGCGCGTATTCCTGGGAAAACAATTTCAGTTCGAGCCGCTCCAACAAGCGGATCCTGATCGAGAACGGGCAGGCCGTCGAGGTCGGATCGGTCAGCCGCTCCAACATGGGCGCGACTTCGACGCTTGCGGATTTTTTGAGCTGGGGTGTGGCAAACTATCCGGCCGAAAAGATGGGCGTGGTGCTGTGGAACCATGGCGGTGGGAGCATCACGGGCGTTTGCTTTGATGAGACGGCCAGCGATGATTCGCTGTCGCTGCGCGAGATCGACGCGGCGCTTCTGAGCGTGTTTGGCTCGATGACCGACAAGTTTGAATTTATCGGATTCGACGCGTGCCTGATGGGCACGATCGAGACCGCAAATATTATGGCTTCCTACGCGGATTACATGTATGGTTCGCAGGAGATGGAGCCGGGTTCGGGCTGGGATTATGAGTCGATCGGCAGCTTC
>ONYR01000251.1 GCA_900322165.1 uncultured Eubacteriales bacterium | reverse complement strand
TGAAGCTCTTCGATCATCGACCGAGCATTGTCGTTGGCCGCGCTCATCGCGTTCATGCGGGCACTTTGCTCGGAACAGAACGAATCCACCAGAGCGCTGTAGATATAGCCGCTGACGTAACTTGGGATCAGCGCGTCCAGCACTTCTTCCACCGAAGGGAAGAATTCAAAGGGGGTATTGACCTTTTTCTCCTGTGTGCTTGTGTGGAACGAAGCGCGATGGAACGGCAGCACACGCACGGACTTTGCTTCCATGTCGATCCCGTTCTTCAGGTCAGTATAGAGAATGTATATTTTTTCGATCTCACCGGCATCGTACGCGTTGAGCAGCGCGGCACAGATCTCTCTGGCGCGTGTCATGCTCGGGTTTTGCGCGGTATAAAGGAAATTGCGCTCCACCGGGATGCCGCGGCGCTTGAAGTATTGCCGCCCGTATTCTCCGACAACATACAGCTTGGTGTCCGGATGATTGTTCAAGGCTTCCTCCGCCTTCTTCAGCACGTTCATGTTGTACGCACCGGCAAGGCCCTTGTCCGCGGTAATCACGAGGTAAGCGTACGTGCCGTTCAGTTCTTTCTCCCCTTCCGGCGGATAGAAATAGTGGCTTTTCACATTCTCCGCGGTGCGGAAGACACGCTTGATCTCCGTTGAGACCATGTCGAAATACGGCCTCGTCCGATCCAGCTCGCCCTTGGCTTTGCGCATTTTCATCGACGCGATCAAATACATCGCGTTCGTGATCTTCTGCGTGTCCCGGATACTCTTGATGCGCGATTGAATTTCATGAATCGTCGCCATCTCACACCTGCTCTTCCGAAAGCGCCTTCGCTGCCTCCCTCAGGATCAGCTCTCTCTCTTCCTCGGTATAACGGCCGGTCTGGTCGATTTCGCGAAGCAGCTTAGCATGGTTTCTCTCAAAATACGCAAGCACGTGACTTGCTTTCTCCTGGATCTGCTTTACCGGCACGGTGGCAAAACAGCCATCCATGCCGATAAGCAGCAGCACGACCATCTCCGACTGGCGAAGCGGCTTATGCTGCGGCTGACGCATGAGATACAGCAGCGAGCGGCCGAACTGCAGCTGCCGCTTTGTCCCCTCGTCCATATCGCTGGAGAACTGCGTAAACACTTCCATTTCACGGTACTGAGAAAGCGCCAGCTTTAACCCTTTGGCCGCGTTTTTCATGGCCTTGGTCTGGGCCGCTGAACCGACACGCGAGACCGAAAGACCAACGTTGACCGCCGGACGCTGCCCGGAGAAGAACAAATCGGTCTCAAGGAAAATCTGACCATCCGTGATGGAAATAATATTCGTAGGAATGTAGGCGGACACGTCGCCGGCCTGCGTTTCAACGATCGGAAGCGCGGTCATGCTGCCCCCGCCAAGGTCACTCGAGAGATGTGCCGCCCGCTCAAGCAATCTGGAATGCAGGTAGAACACATCGCCCGGATAGGCCTCGCGCCCGGGGCTTCGCTCAAGCAGCAGGCTCATCGCGCGGTACGCGACCGCGTGCTTGGAAAGATCATCATACACGATCAGCACGTCCCGTCCTTCGCGCATGAAGTATTCACCCATCGCGCAGCCGGCGTAGGGGGCGATATAGATCATCGGGATGGACTCAGACGCGGACGCGTTGACAACGATCGTATATTCCATCGCGCCGTTTTTGCGCAATGTCTCCACGAGCTGTGCCACCGAACTGTTTTTCTGACCGATCGCGACATAGATGCAAATGACCCCTTTGCCCTTCTGGTTCAGGATCGTGTCAAGCGCGATCGTAGTCTTCCCGGTCTGACGGTCTCCGATAATGAGCTCGCGCTGACCGCGGCCGATCGGAAACATGGAATCGATCGTCAGAAGTCCGGTCTCGAGCGGCTGATTGACGCTTTCACGGTCAATGATACCCGGCGCCGGCGCTTCGATCGGCCGGTAATGCTCTGACTGGATCGGCCCTGCCCCATCGATCGGCTCACCCAGCGCGTTCACCACGCGCCCGATAAAATCATCGCCGACCGGCACGCCCGCTTCCTTGCCCGTGCGGAATACCCGTCCGCCCTGTGCGATCTTA
The DNA here is from genome assembly GCA_900322165.1 of uncultured Eubacteriales bacterium. GTDB lineage: Bacteria > Bacillota > Clostridia > Lachnospirales > Bianqueaceae > RUG760. Next base: position 7,171 of record ONYR01000251.1, on the reverse strand, counting down.
TCCTCGTCACCGAAGATAATGCACGAGACTTTATCCTTTCGAAGATCCTGCACCATGCCCTTGATTCCGGACTCAAACTGCAGGATCTCGCCGTACTTAACCTTATAAAGACCTTTGATGTGCGCGATGCCGTCTCCAACCGACTCAACCGTTCCGATCTCCTCCGGCTCGATGTCCGGAGTCCAGGTCTGCAGATGTTCCTGTAAAAGCGAAATCAGGGAACGGCTCGGATCGGACGGCAAGGTATCGATCTCACGGCGAAGCTTCCGAAGACGCCCTTCGAGCGACCAGTCATAGACATCCATGCCAGCCTTCAGCATGAACCCTCCTTGAATCTGGGGGTCCGGCTGCCAGGTCAGCTCGATCTCCTCGGGGTAGCGGCTGTCAAGAAAAGCCCAGAACCGCACCATCTGGTCATGAGTCGGGGGAGCTGCGGAATAGATCACCGCATGCATCGTTTCATAATCACGGTGTTTCATGAGGCTCGTTTCCCTCCGCCTGATCGAGGAACTGATCATACAGATCCAGCAGTGAGCGGCCCGCCAGCTTCCTCGTCGCGTCTTCGGCCAGCTGACGCACTTCCTTGCGCGCCTGATGCATGACCTTGTCTTTCTCCTGCATCGCTTCCCTGTGCGCCTTCGCCATGATCTCTCGCGCTTCCTTCCTTGCCTCTTCCAGCTCGGACTCCCGCGCTTCCTGGATCTCGCCTTCAGCCTTGCGCTTCATCTCCGCGATGTCCGCCTCGGCCTCCTTCAGCTTCTCCTGATACTCCTGCTTCAGCGCTTCGGCTTCCGCCAGCGCTTTGGTGGCTTTCTCCTGCATATTGGAGTAAGTCCCCTCGCGTTTGTCCATGAACGCGCGGATCGGCTTGTAAAGCAGGAAATACAGCCCTCCGAACAATACAACAAAATTAAAAAGATGCAGCAAAACCTGCTGAAAATCGATATTGAGCGGCATAAGTGCTCTCCTCCATGATCGCTGATCGAATTGTTTTGTCTTCCGGTCTTACAGTACGAAAACAATCAGAATCGCAACAATCAAGGCATAAATGATCGCGGTTTCGATAAACACCAGACCCAGCATCAGCGAGGTACGGACCTGTCCGGCCGCTTCCGGCTGACGGGCAATGGCTTCCGCGGATTTGCTGATCGAGAGCGCCATGCTCAGCGCACCGACCGCCGCGACAACTGCGATCGCGACACCGGCACTGATTGCCTTGGTGGAAGTCACCTTCGCTTCCGCGCTCTCCGCGCTCTCACTTTCGTTTGTCGCAATCAGCATTCCGTCCTCGCCCTCATCGGCCAGCGCGGGGATCGCGCTCATCACGAAAATCATAACAGCGGCCGCAAGGCAGATCAGCATTTTTACAGTTTTTTTCATGGTAGTTTTCCTTTCTGAAGATAGAGAATCGATGAATGATCGTTCGTTTACAAATGAAAATGGCTCAGGCGTGCTCCGCCTTGGCTTTGGGATGCGGAGGCTCTGTTACCTCCCCGTAGAACACGCTTGTCAGCATGGTCAGCACGTAGGCTTGAATCACGGCGTGAATCAGCGTAAACATAATGCCGACAAAAACCGGCAGGAGGATCGAAAGTGAGATCGTGTAGTACACGAGTTCCGTTACCATCAGTCCGCTCAGCAGCGCGCCGAAGAGTCGGAAGCTCATCGAGATCGGCAGTGAAAATTCTTTCAGCGCTGATCCTGCGCCTCTTGCTCCGTTAGCCACGATGCCGCCGATGAGAATGAACAGGAACGACATGACCCCCATCGCGATCGCTCCGTTGATGTCGGAGAGCGGTGCGGGGAGGGAGATCGATGCCCCTTCCGTTGTCACTCCCTGAATGCCGAGAAGCTCAAAACAGGTGCTGATAAAGATCCAGCTTCCCGCAAAGAAAATGTATCCGCCGAGTGCCTGATTCCGGTGCGGCGAGTTTTCCTTCGCCATTCCGGTAAACAAACCGACCCAGGCTTCCAGCAACAGTTGGAACCTGCCCGGTTTATCCCTGAATTTCGGAATGACAAAGAGGCGGATCATTACCGCGGCGAGCAGCAGTGTGCCCACCAAAATCAAGTCTGAAAGCAGTGCCGGATTGACTTCCATCCCAAACAGCGCGATCCGGTTGCTCTCGTGCAGCACCGCATCCTTCATCGCTTCCTGTATCGATTCGTGCTTCGCCATTCCCGGAGTCAGCAGACTGCCCGCCAGCAGCGCGATCGAGATCACCGCTAGCACCAGCAGGTAAAGCTTTTTCGTTTTTCCTTTCATGAACCTTGTCCTTTCATGAATGATATCTCAATTATTATACCGCCAATCGGCAAAAAAGAATCTACCCAAATTGACAGTTTTTTGCGCGATATTCATCCTTGCATTGATGATTTTAAAGATACCGATCCATCCATTCCGTGATCTCGCGGATCCGGCGGACGCGGTGACGCGGCTTGCCAGAACGTGAGAGCTCATGGCTTTCGCCCTCGAACAGGCACATGCGAGACGGAATGCCTCGGTATTTGATGGCCGCGAACATCTGCATCGCCTCGGAGAGTGGGCAGTTGTGATCCATCAGCGAGTGAATGAACAGTGTCGGTGTCTCGATCTTGTCAACGTACGCGGCCGGCGATGCCCACCAGAGCCGCTCCGGCTCCTCCCACGGGGTCGCGCCGATCTCGCTGACGTCGAACATCGGGCCGATCTCGCTCGCCGAGAAGTCCGAAAGCCAGTTCGAAAAGCTTCGCTGTGAGGCTGCGGCCTTGAATCGGTTCGTATGGCCGATGATCCAGTTTGTCATCCAGCCGCCGTACGAGCCTCCGGTGACACCGATCCGCTCCGGATCAAGCGCCGGGGTCTCTTCGATGACATGGTCCACAAACTCCATGATATCCTGATAATCGATCGTACCGAAGCGCTTGCGGATATCTGCGAACGCATCGCCGCGCCCATCGGAGCCGCGGGGATTGCAGAAGAACACGAAATACCCCTCCGATGCCCAGTACTGCATCTCGTGGACGAACGTGTCACCGTACGCACCGCGCGGGCCGCCATGAATATTCAGAATGCCCGGGTAACGCTTGGTTTCATCGTAGTCGTAGGGCTCCATGATCCAGCCGTCGATCTCAATACCGTCGGAGTTTGTAAAGGGAAGGTAGACACATTCACTCACTGAGACATCCTCGAGCGCTTCCTCATTGAGGTGGGTCAGCTTTGTCATCTCGCCGCTTCCAAGATCCACCTTGTACAGCTCCTGCAGCGCGCCCTTCTCCATGCCGGCAAGCACCATCGTCTGGCCGTGTACGTCGAACGCCTGCACGGGGAAGCTGTCAAACACGCACTCACGTTCCGGCTTAGCCATGGAGATCCGTTCAATGCAGACCTCATACCGCTCAAGCGCTTTGAAATAGAGCGTTTCCGAGCCGGCCTCGCCTCGCGCAAAGAAGCTCTCACCTCCGCCAAGCACCACATCGCAGACAACACCGCCCATCGTGGGCATCGTGTCGCAGAGGAGATGGCTTGTCTCGCCATCGTAATAATATAAGTCCTCGGTCTGATGGTCACCGAGCTTTGCTCCATCCGTCAGACCGTAGTAAAAACCGTTTTCGCAGACGGCCAGTCCGCGCATATAATACTGATCCTGCTCAAAAAGTGTTCTCGTTTCACCGCTTTCAAGATCGTAGATATAGAGTCCCGGCTTTTCACTCGCAACCGTGTCAAACTCAGCCGCTTCATAGATGATCTGCGTTTTTGAGACCGCAAACGTACGGACATCCTGCAGCGTTTTCGTCAGCTTCGTTGTTTTGTTTTCCTTCTCATCAAACAGGAACAAGCTGGTGCGGAAGCGCGAAATAAAGCCGCCGCCGTTCGTCCAGTAAGGCAGCTCTTCGATGATATGGTAATCATCGTAGTCTTTCATATAGTCTTTATCCGCGGTGTCCGGATCGGGCTTGTTGGTGTCGATCGTGGCGGTAAACGCGTAAAGTCCTTCGCGGATCCGTTTGATGCTTCCGACGTCAAACGGCAGCTCAAACGCACGCTGAGCTTCGCCCCCATCCAGCGGCAGGCGGTAGAACACGGTCTTGTCCTTATGCTTCTCCGCCTCATCCTTTTTGTCGCGGCTCGCCGCAAAGAGCAGCGTGTCCGGCCCGTCAAAGAGATAATCTCCCTCCTTGCCGCCGCCCGTCATCTTTGTGATCTTTCCATCCGAGAGACGAATCCTCATCAGGTGCGATTCGTAACAGTTCTCCTCCGCGTCCGGCTTTTTCTGTACAAAAACCGCATACTCTCCGTCCTCGGTGATCTTCACTTTTGAGAGAAATCGATAATGGTAAAATGCGTCGATCGTCACTTTTTTCATGGTAGTTCCTCGCTGGTCTTTCTGAAGCTCTGTCCGCTTCCTTTGCACCGTCATTGTTGGAAATGATTCGGCGTTAACTGATATTTCAAACATTATACCATGAAACCTTAACGCTGTGTCATTTGCTATTTATACATTCACGGGCTATAATGAAGCATCACCTTTATCAGGAGGTTCTCATGAACCAGACACTTTTCACAACACTGAAACAGCTTTATACGATCCGAAAGGTTCCGATCGGCGATTATGCCCGAATCGACAAGAACGGTTTTCAGTACCGCATTCATGTCTACCAGATCGAAGGCATCGGCCGTCTTTCCCTTATCTCTACGAAAGCCCTGCTCGGCATGATGAAGATGGAGACGCTCATCCTCTCTCCCTATGAGAAGGATGCACCGATTTTCTCGATGGATAAGATCTCTGTCTCAGGAGTACAGGACACGTTTCTGGCTGAGTTCTACGACACGCGCCTTCAGGAGACCGACCTCTCCGCCCTTGCGCGCGTCGGTGAAAAGTACGAGGACGTTGCCTCCTACACCCCGGAGTCTCGCTGGTACGACTCGATCCGCCTGCCCGAGAGCGTCTACAAGCGCGGAAAGAAGATGGCAGAGACCTATGAGATCATGGCCGAGGAATACCTCATGGCCTACATCCAGGTGCTGAACGAAGCTCCGGAATGCGACCCCGCCGCCAAGACCGCAAAGGAAAAGGCCTACGCCCGCGGCCTCATTGAAAACGGCGGACCGGCCATCGATCAGCTCAAAAAAAACCTCGGCGAAACCGGGTCCGCCGAGCTGTTTGAAAAGTATTTGTTTTAATTAATGCAGCTGCCTTCAAAAGGTTTTCAAAGGCTCATTCTGCCGTCTCTTTTACAATAAAGATGTCTCCTTTGGAGATGCCGTTCTCGTTAATATCCTCGATCACAAACCAGCTTTCCCTCTTTTTCACTATGCAGTTGGCCGATCAGTTGCAGAAGCCGCTCGGAGGCGTTTGGAACATCATCCACGCGGAAAAAGTACAGACTCATATTCAGCCATGCGTTGAGGGTCAGCTGGCCCAGTTCCTGCAGATCGGTGTCCTGCTCCAGGTGATACACCATAAAGTATACCAACATCCCGGCCAGCGCTTCCCTCTCAAAGCCGGAAAGGCGACAGGTCGCTTTTTCCAGATATCGGGAGAAGAGGCTGCGCATCTGCCCCTCCATGTCCAGATTCTCCGAACGGACAGAGAGCAGTTTCTTCATCTTATAGCGGTGCTCGTTGATATACGTGCAGAAGACCTGATTGATTGCATTTAGATCCCGGGGCTCATCCTTTGCCAATGCGTCCATGCGCTCCGTGATTCCTCTGATATATCGCTCCTGCAGCCGTTCCAGAATCGCGTACTTGTCCGAGAAGTGCTGATAGAAGGTAGATCGGTTGATCATGGCCTCTTCCAGAATATCCTGTACGGTGATTTTCTCAAAGCTCTTACGTTCCATGACCAAAAACAGTGCGTTGGTGATATCCCGGTCGGTCCGTTCAAACTGATTGATCCGTTTCATAGTATCCTTTCCTTATCGAACATTTTGTTTTATTATTACACATTATTCTATTTTTGTCCAGTGAGTCGACACTTGCCCTTCTTTGATGGTGGTTTCAACTTGGAAAATCCTGTATTTTAAAAGCACAAACCCAATGCCTTAGGAGGAAAAGAATATGGCAAGCGACGAAATGAAAACCCTTAAAGTCGGGATGAAAATGATGATGGAGCGCGGTTTTGCGCCGAAGTTTGACGGAACGATGGATCCGATCCATCTGCGCCATGTCGTGCAAGCCGCCCAGGAGCGTATGGCTACCGAGCCGGATGTTACCTTTGTTCCGCGTACCTATGCGGGCATCGAGGCCGAGATCAGCATGCCCAAGGAGGCGAAGGACGACTATGTTATCGTCTACATCCATGGTGGCGGCCTGATCTGCGGCAACGCCTTTTCTTCCCGCGGCTACGCCTCCATGCTTGCCGGAGAATCGAATCATCCGGTCATTTCCTTCTCTTACCGTCTCGCGCCCGAGAATCCCTTCCCCGCTGCGGTGGAGGACTGCTTTGCGGTCTATCAGGAGATTCTGCGGGAGTTTGCGGGAAAACCTGTGTACCTGATCGGTGAGAGCGGCGGTGCTTATCTCTGCATTGTGACAGCCATGATGTGCCGCGACCACGGTGTGCAGCTTCCCACGGCTATTGTTCCTTATTCTCCGCCCATTGAATTCTGCGGCGAACTGGACCGACATTTTGCGGGCAATGAGGATTTCACCGTCACTCCGGAGGGTCTCGGTGCGCTGGGCGAACTGTATGTCGGCAGCACAAACAAGGGCAATATCTATGCTGAGCCGTACTACGACGATTTTCACGGTCTCTGCCCCATGTTTCTGGCCTGGGACGAAAATGAGTCTCTCTCCGTGGATTCCAACATCATCGTGGAAAAACTGAATCAGCAGGGCATCGAAGCCGAGCACTACAGCTATCCCCACTGCTTCCACGCCTTTGCCACCACCGGCCGCGGGACACCGGAGAGCTACGAGATCATGAAGAACACGATTGCGTTCTTTGAGAAGCATGCGCTCCGTTTTACAGACGATCCGTCAAGATCGGCATGAAGATGCCGCCCTGGACGCTGCGGCCTTTGAAGTGCTCGTAATCGCCGGTTACGGTGTCGTACCAGTCGCTGAACGGATAGCGTGTTTTCGTCTCGCGCAGGTACTGTGCGAGCGGCCGGATCAGCGCTGAGCGTTTCTCCTTATCATCGGTCAGGCCGCAGGCCCAGAGGATCCAGTCACTCTTCGTGTACG
>ONYR01000258.1 GCA_900322165.1 uncultured Eubacteriales bacterium | reverse complement strand
GATAAGCTTTTGGCGTACAGCCGTAATGATCCTTGAACAGTTTATAAAAATGAGTGAGATTGGTAAACTGCAGCTCAGAGGCAATCTGGGCTGCGGTTTTTTTGGTGTGAAGCAGCTGGTCCGAAACATATTCCATGGTGAAAACCATACTGTAGTCAAACAGACTTTTGCCGGTGTATTTCTTGACGATCCGGCCGAGATAGGAACCGTTGTAGCTGAGAAGCGCGGAGAGTTCCGCGTTGGTGACGCGCCCTCTGCGCTCGCTGAGTATCCGGTTGATGCGCGCGAACAGAAGGGATTCGCGGAGAGGGTTGTGATTTCACTTTAACGATCCCGCAGGCAAAGCTTTGGAGCGCGGAGGAGCCAAACCTGTATACCGCTCACGTCACACATGGGAAGGACAGCGAGGATATTCGGTTCGGTATCCGAACCCTTGCCTGGGACGCACAAAAAGGATTTCAGGTGAATGGGAAAACCGTAAAGCTTCGCGGCGGCTGCGTCCATCACGACCATGGCATTCTCGGTGCGGCAGCCTGGGACAAGGCGGAATACCGCCGCGCCAAAACCCTGAAGAACCTTGGCTATAACGCGATTCGTTATTCCCACAACCCGGCAGGCAAAAACTTCCTGGACATCTGCGATGAGCTTGGCCTTTATGTGATCGATGAAAGCTTCGATCAGTGGAAAGTGCCCCAGTCCGCCTGTGACTATGCGCTGCATTTTGACGCAGAATGGCAGAAGGATGTCGAGAGCATGGTCAGTAAGGATTACAACCACCCCTGCGTTGTCATGTACTGCATCGGCAATGAAATTACCGACACCGGCCTTCCCTTCGGAGGGATGATCGCCAAAATGATCAGTGCTAAATTCAAAGCGCTTGATCCGGCTCGTCCGACCATGATCGCGATCAACAGCATGCTCTCCACCCTTGCGGCCATGAAGGCGGGGCAGGCGGCGGAGAAGAAAGAGGAAAGCGAGAACGTGGGCAGCAAGGAGGTCAATGACATTGTCGCACTGCTGCCGAAGATCATGGCCTCCATCACCCCGGACAGTCTCGAGGCGATCATCCACGACTGTGTGGAAGCAGTCGATATTGTGGGCTACAACTACGGGCACAATCTCTACGAGGGTACCCACGAAAGGTACCCGGAGCGCGTGATTCTCTCGAGCGAAACCTTCCCGCAGCGGATGGCTTCCAACTGGGATAAGGTCATGGAAAATGACTATGTGATCGGCGATTTCCACTGGACCGCGTGGGATTATCTGGGCGAGGCTGGTGTGGGGCTTCCGGTGTACGGAACCTCCAAGGCGCCGTTCTCCAAGAGTTATCCCGCCTTCACGGCCAACTGCGGCAGCGTGGATCTGACCGGTCTTCCCGAGAGCACGGCGATGTACACGGCCATTCTCTGGGGCGCTTATGACAAACCCTACATTGGTGTTCGCCCGGTGAACCACAGCGGCGAGGCGTACGCGCTGGGCAACTGGCGCATGACCGACAGTGTCAGCAGCTGGACCTGGCCCGGCTGCGAAGGCCGGACGGCAGAGATCGAGGTATTCAGTCCCGGCTCTGAGGCCGAACTGCTGCAGGATGGCGAAAGTCTTGGCAGAAAACCGCTCGACCATGGCAAGGCCAACTTTGAGACGGCCTATCGCCCGGGCACATTGACTGCGGTCGCGTACGACGCAAACGGAAAAGAGCTTTCCCGCTCGGAGCTGAAGACCGCCGGGGAAGCGTGCAAGCTGACCGTCCTGCCCGAGGAAAACCGTATCTGCGCCGGGGACATCGTTTATGTTCCGATCCATCTGGAGGACACGGAAGGAAATCGCAACATGAGCGCGGAAAGAAGGATTTCGGTTAAGGTGGAAGGGGAAGGCGAGCTTCTCGCGCTTGGCAGTGCCTGCCCGATCACGGAGGAAAAGTATCAGCAGGATCATTTTATGGCTTATCAGGGACGGGTACTCGCGATCGTCCGCAGCACTCAAACGCCCGGCACGATCCGTGTAACGGCGAAGGCAGAGGGACTGGAGATGGGCTGTGCGGAGATCGCAGTTCATTAAGGCAGAAACGATCAAATCAGGGCAAACGATGATTTGAAAAAAATAAAAAAAGGAGTGCACAGACATGAAAGCAAAAAAAGAACGTCCTTTCGGCACCACCTCCGGCGGAGAGCGATTGGTGTATGCGCTGGGTGATCTGGGATCCAATTTCGTATGGACCTTCTGTTCATCCTTCCTGACCCTGTACTATACGGACAGCGTGCTGGTTTCTGCCGGCCTGGTCGGCACGATCATGCTGATCTGCCGCATCTTTGACGGCTTTTCCGACATCGGTGCGGGTCTTTTGATCGAAAAGACCAAAGGAAAACACGGCAAGGCGCGTCCGTGGTTCGGCGGCAGCATCATCCCGCTAGTCGTGATCCAGCTGCTGGTCTTTAACATTCCGGGAACGATGGCCATGAGTGCCAAGATCGCCTGGATCATCATCAGCTACTTCCTGCTGACCGTCGTTGCGTACACGATCAACAACGTTTCCTATCATGCAATGCTGCCGCGCATCAGCCTCACCAGTGAGGACCGCAACAAAGTCAGTTCGCTGCGCGGGATCTTCTCCTTCATCGCCGGACTGCTGCTCGCGATCTTAACGCCTCGTCTTCTTGCCGCCGGCGGCGGTGAGAAAGTGCAGGCTTCCTGGACAAGCGTCGCGCTGATCTACAGCGTACTCTGCCTTGTCTTTGAAGGAATCTGCTATTTCGGCACCAAAGAAAAAGTCGCGGCCGAGGTGAATACCGAAAAGGCAAAAGCACAGCCACATGATATCAAAAAGGGTATTCGCGAGCTGCTGAAAACCAAGTACTTCTATCTTACGGTCCTTGTCTTTGTCTTCTGCTTCATCATTAACGGCATCTTCCTTTCATCCGCGGTCTATTTCACCCGTGACGTCCTCGGCAACGCGGATCTGTACTCGCTGGTGGCGATCATCTCGATTCTGGTGGCGGTCGTGGTCATGGCGTTCGCGCCGAAGATGTTTGCTAAGCACGGCAAGCGGAACGTCCTTCTGATCTTTGCGCTTGTCGGCATCGTCGGCGGAGTGATCGGTTACATCGGATCGAGAAATGTGCTGATGGTCTTTATTTCGACCGCCCTTCACGGCGCTTCTCTGGCTCCGTTTGTTGCCGCGATCTTCACGTTCGCTTCGGATATCATCGATTATCTTGAACTCAAGACAGGCGAGCGCTACGAAGGTCTTGTCACCTCCGTCAGCTCGATCGGTTCCAAGGTGGGTACGGGACTTGGAAGTGCGATCCTCGGCTGGGGACTGGCGGCCGGCGGATACAACGGAGCGCTGGCGACCCAGGCTCAGAGCGCGCTGAACGCGGAGACCTTCCTTCTGTTCCTTGTTCCGACCATCGCGAGCCTTGTCTGCTTTATCGGAATGTGGTTCTGGGACATCGACAAGAAAATTGCCGAGATGAAGAAGAAGGACTGAAAAAAGATCCAAAGAGGAGACATCATAAAACAAAAGAAGACCGCATCTTTCCTGAGTGAAAGATGCGGTCTTTTTCTATGAACTAGATTTTTTGTGCTTATCGGCGGGTCTTGTTCTTGCTGATCAGGACAATGATGATAACGATGACCGCGATCAGCAGCGGGATCATCACCGCGAGCAGGATCACCATGATATTGGACAGAGGGGAAGCGGGCGTGTTGCTCTTGGTATCTCCCTGATTGCCCTGTGCGGAGCTTTCCGTGCCGGCCGAGGATTCCTGCGAAGAGCCGGAATTCTGAGAGGAATTGCCGCTGCTTTCGCTTCCGGAGGACTCACCGCCGGAGCTTTCGCCCGAGGAGGATTCACCGCTCTTTTCACCGGAGTCCGTCTTGCTTGATTCGGAACCGCTCGTGTTGGAGCTCTCACTGCTGCCGGAGCTGGAGCCGGGTATGGTGATCGGTTCGGTGATAATGATGATCGTTCCGTCCTCCTGCAGGATCGCGCTGTCGTACTCCGCGCCCTCCAGGCCGATCGAGGTTCCGTAGATGAACGAATAGCCTTCCTCGGGCACGAGCGTAAACTGTGCGTAGTACTTTCCGCCCGGGCTGAAGGTGCGGGGAGGATCGTCCTCCTCACCGCTCTCTTGATCCTCGGCGTTGTACCAGTAGGCATCCTTGATCGTAAAATGCTCGTCCTTGTCTGGCTTGACGTCAGCCTTCACCACGCCGGCATAGGCTCCTCCTGCGGAAGGAACAGTCAGCGTCATGAACACGATCGAGATCTTCCAGGTCAGCGTGATCGGTTTCGTTTTAATGTAGAGATAGCCGCTCGGCAGCACCTCCCACGTCTCAATGCTTGCGTTTTCCAGATCGATCGATGGATCGGAGGAGAAGGCATAGCCAGAGTCAGCTGCGAAATACAAGACCGCATAGTAGGAAAGACCGGCATCAAAGACGGTGGGAGAGGATCCCTCCGTGCCGCTGGCCTGATCCTTGGCGTTGAACCAGTAGCTGTCATAGAGACTGTAGCGGGCACCGTCCGGGAGCTGAACATCGGCAGGAACCGTGACGGACCAGTAGCCGCCGATCCCGGGAATATCGAGCTTGGCTGAAACATCAGAGATCTCTTCCGACTTAAGCTGGAAATTGCCGGTCGAAACGAGAAGCTCGCCGGATATGGAGTCCAGAGACTTGGCCTCGACCGTTGTTCCCTCCACCGTGATGGCTGTGGAGGAAGTAAACTCATAACCGTCTTTGGGACGCAAAACGAACTCGATAAAATAAAGACCGCCGGGAAGGAACGTGGACGGAGCGAGGCCGATGCCGCCGCTGTCCTGATTGGTTCCGTTGAACCAATACGCGCTGATGATGGTAAACGGAGAATCGACCGCCGGGGCAAGGGAAGCAGGCACCGGGCCGCTGTAGCTGCCCCCCACGGCAGGAAGCTCCGGAGAGACAAAAACCGACACGATCGGAGTCGGAGCTGCCTTCACCTTAAGCAGGCCATGCGGCAGCGAGGATAAGATCACCATGGCGGCAAAGAAAGCCGCAAAAAAGAAGGATAGACGACGTTTCACGACAAAACCTCCTTGGAAACACTGTTGGAATAAGCTTATTATAAATGATTCGATCGGCGTTTTAATGCACCAAACGGATAATCATGAAGCGAAACCTCACGATGCGGTATATCAAAAAAGGAACATTCTTATTGTCAACAGGCAAATTCTTAAAAGGTTAACTGGTTGACATTTAATAGTCATAAGAGTAAAATAGTTAATGTTCTAACTGTTTAGAATTGATTGGCAAGTCTCTAAAGGAGGAATATTGTTCATGCCCCGAATGTCGAAGGCAAAAAAAGAGCCTGATAATCTTTACATGCAGGCACTCAATCAGTGCCACGGGATCCTGAAGCTTCACCGCAGTGCGATCGAGCGTTATACCGAAGAAAACGGAATGCAGAAAAACCAGCATAAGCTCTTGCTGACGCTGAGCCGGCTTGGTCCGGAAGCGTGCCAGCGGGATCTTGCTGAGAGCATGCATATCACGCCCGCGGCGGTCGCGGTCACGCTGAAAAAACTGGAAAAGGCCGGTATTGTCGAGAAAAAGATCTCCGAAAAGGACAACCGTTACAACCGGATCATCATCACCGAGAAGGGTGAAAAGATCGTCAAGGAAAGCTATGATATGTTCCGCTCGATCGACACCCAGGCCTTCGAGGGCTTCTCGGAGGAGGAGATGAAACAGCTGCTTGGATATCTCGAGCGCGTGAGGGAAAACTTCCTCAAGCTGGTGTAACAAGAGAAAGGATAAGTTATGAAACGATGGCTTAAGTTCGTCAAGCCTTATCTGAAATACTTTATCTGCGGACCGATCCTGATGATCGTGGAGGTGCTGGGCGAGATTGTAATGCCCATCTTCTTCGCGAATATCATCAACAACGGCGTGGCGAATCAGAGTGTCGGCTACATCGTTACGATGGGCATTCTGATGCTCGTTACCTCGCTTTTGATGATCATGGGCGGTGTCGGCGGTGCGTATTTCGGAGCCAAGGCATCCATCAACTTCGGCGCGGACGTCCGCAAAGAAGCGTACAAAAAGGTTCAGGAATACTCGTTCAGGAACATCGACAAGTTCTCGACAGGTTCGCTTGTCACGCGTCTGACCAACGATATCACGCAGATGCAGAACTTTGTCAACATGCTGCTGCGT
>ONYR01000252.1 GCA_900322165.1 uncultured Eubacteriales bacterium | reverse complement strand
GCCAGTGATGATTTACCTGAGCCGGAAAGTCCGGTAAACACCACCAGCTTGTCTCTCGGAATGGTCAGGTCAAAATTCTTCAGATTATGCTCATTCGCACCCTTGATGCGAATTACGTTCTCGTTCATAGATCCTCCGCGGCGATCCTTACAGATCGCCGTCTTTGATTTGGTTCAGGGTCGTTTTCAGTTCCATGATCGTGTCACGCAGCACAGCCGCCGTCTCGAATTCCAGATCGGCTGCCGCCTTGTACATCGCCTTCTGCAGCTCGTCGATCCGCTTTTCGAGGGATTCGATCGTCATGGATTCCGGATCGATGAGGTCCTGCGGCTTGTCATCCTCGACCTGAGTGGTGAGGCGGATCACGTCATGTACCTTCTTCTGGATACTCTTCGGTACGATGCCGTGCGCTTCGTTGTAGGCCGTCTGAATGCTGCGGCGGCGCTCGGTCTCATCGATGGCGCGACGCATCGAATCGGTCACGACATCCGCGTAGAGAATGACGCGTCCGTCGACATTTCGAGCCGCTCGGCCGATCGTCTGGATCAGCGCGGTCTCCGACCGCAGGAAGCCTTCCTTATCGGCATCGAGGATCGCAATGAGCGAAACCTCCGGAATATCCAGACCCTCTCGCAAAAGGTTGATGCCGACAAGCACGTCGTACACGCCCGTTCTCAAATCGCGCACGATCTCCAGACGCTCCAGCGTTTTAATGTCGGAATGCAGGTAATTGACCTTGATTCCGGCTTCTTTCAAGTAGGTTGTCAGATCCTCGGCCATACGCTTGGTCAGCGTTGTAACAAGTGTTTTCTGGCCTTTGGCCGTCACGGCGCGGATCTCACCGATCAGATCATCGATCTGCCCCTCGATCGGATGGATCTCGATCGCAGGATCGATCAGGCCGGTCGGGCGGATGATCTGTTCCGCCATCAGCTGCTCATGCTCGCGCTCGTAAGGTCCGGGTGTGGCCGAGACAAAGAGCACCTGATTGATCCGGTCTTCAAATTCTTCAAAGTTCAGCGGCCGGTTATCACGCGCAGACGGCAGGCGGAATCCGAAGTCCACGAGGATCTGCTTGCGGTTGCGGTCGCCGTTGTACATCGCTCTGACCTGAGGGATCGTCATGTGCGATTCATCGATCATGAGCATGAAATCGCCTCGGAAATAATCCAGCAGCGTGAGCGGTGCGCTGCCTTCGGCTCTTCCTTCCAGATGGCGGGAATAGTTCTCGATTCCGTTGCAGAAACCAGTCTCGCGCATCATCTCGATATCGTAATGGGTCCGCTCGGACAGGCGCTGTGCCTCGAGCAGCTTGCCCTGCACGGTCAGCTCCTTCAAGCGCGCATCGAGTTCATCTTCAATGTCCTTGATCGCGCGCTGCATCTTCTCCGGCGAGGTTACGTAATGAGAGGCCGGATAGATCATCAGATGCTCACGCTGCCCCACGATCTCACCGGTCAGGATATCGACCTCCACGATCCGGTCGATCTCGTCCCCAAAGAACTCGATACGGTACGCATGCTTGTCCATGCGCGCCGGCACGACCTCGAGCACGTCACCGTGCACGCGGAAGGTCGCACGTTCCAGCACCAGATCGTTGCGCGAATACTGCATCGCGATCAGGCGCTTAATAACCTCATCCCGCTCCTTCACCATGCCTCTGCGAAGCGAGATCGCCATGCCGCTGTACTCAGACGGATCACCCAAACCGTAAATGCAGGAGACACTCGCTACGACGATGACATCTCGACGCTCAAACAAGCTAGAGGTAGCCGACTGTCTCAGGCGGTCGATCTCTTCGTTGATCGAAGCGTCCTTCTCAATGTAGGTATCGGACTGCGGGACATAAGCTTCCGGCTGATAGTAGTCGTAATACGAAACAAAGTACTCGACCGCGTTATCAGGGAAGAACTCTTTAAACTCGCTGTAAAGCTGGGCCGCAAGCGTCTTGTTGTGCGCAAGGATCAGGGTCGGTTTTTGGATCTTTTCGATGATCTTGGCCATCGTAAAGGTCTTGCCCGAACCGGTCACGCCCAGCAGGGTCTCAAATCGGTTTCCGTTAAGGATGCCGTTTGCGAGCTTTTCGATCGCCTCCGGCTGATCGCCGGTCGGCTCAAACGGAGAAACGACATGAAACGGCGTCACCATCTCGGTGGCCACCTGCCAGGTATCACCCTTTCCCGCCTCAGAAAGCGGAACCGAATTTACAGATACATCCATTTGGTTTCTCCTATCAGTAAATCTGCCGGAGCAGTGATGCTGTCCCGGCAGAGTTTTCCTCGTAAAGCTTTTGCCTTAGAGCTTTTTTAAGCTTTTCTCTTAAAGCTTCGGTCTTAAAGCAGTGAATCCTGACCTTCCGGGCCGCCCTCGCCATCGCCGACAAGCGGACCGAAGCCATACTTTTCACGTACCTTGTTTTCGATCTCTCTCAAAAGCTCCGGACGCTCCTGAAGGAGATTCTTGGTGTTCTCACGTCCCTGTCCGAGACGCTCGTTGTTGTAGTTGTACCAGGAACCGCTCTTGATAACGATGTTCTCGTTGGCGGCCAGATCCAGCACGTCGCCGGTATGGGAGATACCGCTGCCGTACATGATGTCGAACTCGGCCTCCTTGAACGGGGGTGCCACCTTGTTCTTGACAACACGGACTCTGGTGCGGTTGCCGATGAAGCTGCCGTTCTGCTTCAGGGTCTCGATGCGGCGTACGTCCAGTCTGACCGATGCGTAGAACTTCAGCGCGCGGCCGCCGGTCGTGGTCTCGGGATTTCCAAACATAACGCCGACCTTCTCACGCAGCTGGTTAATGAACACAACGATGCACTTGGATTTGCTGATCGCGCCGGCGAGCTTACGCAGTGCCTGCGACATCAGACGAGCCTGAAGACCGACGTGGGAATCACCCATCTCACCATCGATCTCGGCCTTGGGAACCAGCGCGGCTACCGAGTCAACGACAACGATGTCCATCGCACCGGAGCGAACCATGGTCTCGGCGATCTCAAGCGCCTGTTCCCCGTTGTCCGGCTGAGAGATGTAGAGGTTGTCGATGTCTACGCCCAGATTCTTCGCATACTTGGGATCGAGCGCATGCTCCGCGTCGATGAATCCGGCGATACCGCCCTGGCGCTGAGCCTCCGCGACCATGTGAAGGGCGATCGTGGTTTTACCGGAAGATTCCGGTCCGTAGATCTCAATGATACGTCCCTTCGGAATTCCGCCGACACCGAGTGCGATGTCAAGGGAAAGCGCACCGGTCGAGATCGCTTCCACGTTCATCTGACCCATGGAATCGCCGAGCTTCATGATCGCGCCCTGACCGTAATCCTTCTGAATTTTGCCGATCGCGGCGTCGAGGGCTTTCTGTCTTTCGTCCTGCATTTCGTATCCTCCTATCGTGATAGAAAAAAAAGTCTTATATTATATATTATCGTTCAGAATTTCGAGACGGACCCGATTTAGGGCTCCAATTACAGAAAAATCTCGATTTGAATTTCGATTTCTTGTGTAACGCACCGTAGAAGTTTGTATTTTTCCGTTGATATAAACTCCGAAGCAAACCGTTCCTACGGGTGTTTTTTCCGTGCTTCCGCCCGGTCCGGCGATGCCGGTCGTCGCGACAGCTACCTCGCAGCCAAGCTTCTCCGCGGCGCCCTTCGCCATCTCGCCTGCGGTCTCCTCACTGACAACACCGTAGGTATCGATGGTTTCCTTTTTCACTCCGAGAAGATTCATCTTGGCCTCGTTGGAGTACGTGACAAATCCGCCTTCAAAGACCTCGGACGCTCCCGGGAAGCTGACGATCTTGCCCGCGACCCATCCCCCGGTCAGGGATTCCGCCGTGGCGATCTTCCATCCACGCTCCTTCAAGAGTGAAACGATAACGGATTCCATCGTGTCTTC
Source organism: uncultured Eubacteriales bacterium (assembly GCA_900322165.1). GTDB lineage: Bacteria > Bacillota > Clostridia > Lachnospirales > Bianqueaceae > RUG760. Next base: position 7,170 of record ONYR01000252.1, on the reverse strand, counting down.
ATCGGCTCCAAGCACACATACCCCGAATTTCTCGCGGATCATCTGCTCAACGGGGGCGATCATCCGATAGGCCTGCTCGGTGTCTTGTGCTTTCGCCGTGATCCTCAGGTCAATGATCCCTTCCTTCGCGTACGGTGCGAGCGTCGGGTTGGACATCGTGAGCATCTCCTCGTGAAGCTCGCTTTCAACGGCCGCCTCACCGATCCCGGCAAGGTGGATCGTCCGCGAAACGAGGATCTCCCCGCTCTTTTCTCTCAGATACGGGATCACCTGCTTGTCAAACATCGGAACGATCTCCGACGGAGGTCCGGGAAGCATGATAAGGGTTTTCCCATCCGCCTCAAGGATAAATCCGGGAGCGGTTCCGTTGGAGTTCTGCAGCGCTATCGAGCCTTCCGGCAGCATCGCCTGTTTCCACTGGTTCTCGGTCAGTTTTCGTCCGAGATTCTCCATAAACTCACGGATGTGCGCCTTGGCTGTCTCGTTCTCCACGAGCTTCTTTCCGAAATACGCGGCCGCGGTCTCCTTGGAGAGATCGTCCCCGGTCGCTCCGAGCCCTCCGCTCGTGATGACCATGTCTGCGACCTCATAGGCCGCCTCCAGCGCTTCCTTCAGCCTTTCCGGGTTATCTCCGACCACCGTCTGGCGGTAGGTGTCGATCCCGACCGAAGCTAAGCCTTCCGCGAGATGAGCCGCGTTGGTGTTGACAATGTTTCCCAGCAGCAGCTCGGTTCCGATCGCAATGATTTCTGCTTTCATTCTCCGGAATCCTCCAGCACCGCCTTGTTGCGTACCATGTAATCCGCCACGGAGATCAGCGAAAGTGCGACCGAAGCGTACAGAAGCACCAGCGCGATCACTCGGAACCAGAGCGCCGTGATCGGCGAAAGCAGCATGATGACCGCGATCATCTGGGTCATGGTTTTCGCCTTGCCCCAGATTCCGGCCGCGATGACAACGCCCTTTTCCGCCGCGATCAGGCGAAATCCGCTGATAACAAATTCACGCCCGATCAGGATGACGCTCACCCAGGCCGGGATCACGCCCGAACCGGTCAGACAGATCAGTGCCGTTGCCACCAACAGTTTATCCGCCAGCGGGTCCATAAATTTGCCAAAATCCGTAACGATGTGCAGGCGTCTTGCCAGCTGTCCGTCGACAAAATCGCTCAGTGAAGCGATGAGGAAAACCGCCAGGCACACCCAGGATTTCACCGGCTCCGCCAGCCAATCAGTCAGATAAAGCACCGCGAAGACCGGCACCAGCACGACCCGAACGAGCGTGATTCGGTTCGCGATATTCATTTTCATACCAATTCTCCAATCAGATCATATTCATAGCTTCCGACCACGCGGCAGCGAACCATGTCGCCCGAATTAAGCTCTCGGTCGGAGGTAATGAAAATGAATCCATCGATATCCGGAGCATCGCGCCAGGTGCGGGCACTGTAGACCATCACACCCTCTTCTTCCTCTTCCTCCGGAATCCGTCCTTCGATCAGCGCGGTCAGCTCCATGCCGATGAGCGATGCGGAGATCTCGCTGCTGATGTCCTTCTGCAGCTCCATCAGCTTCGCCTCGCGCTCTTCCTTCACGTCCTCATCGATCTGATCCTTCATCAAGGCTGCGGCTGTGTTTTCTTCCTGAGAATACTTAAACACGCCCAGACGGTCAAAACGGCTTTCCCTGACAAAGTCCATCATCTCCGTGAATTCTTCCTCGGTCTCGCCGGGGAAGCCGGTGATGAGGGTCGTGCGGATCGCGATATCCGGAATGCGGGATCGCAGCTTCTCCAGAAGCTCACACAGCATCTGCTTGTTGTGATGACGGGCCATGCGCTTCAGCACGGTATCCGAGCAGTGCTGGATCGGAATGTCGATGTAGTGAACGATCTTCTCTTCGCTCGCCATCACCTCGATCAGCTCATCCGTCACATCCTCCGGATAGCAGTACAGCAGACGGATCCATTCGAGTCCGTCGATGCGGCACAGCTCTCTCAAAAGATCCGGCAGACGATAGCTCTCGTAAAGGTCAATCCCGTATTTGGTGATATCCTGCGCGACGATCATCAGCTCCTTCACACCGCTGTCTGCGAGCGCTTTCGCTTCCTTCAGGATCGCCTCACGGCTGCGGCTGCGGTAGCGGCCTCTCAGCTTGGGGATGATGCAGTAGGTGCAGTGATTGTTGCAGCCTTCCGCGATCTTCAGGTACTCAAAGTACCCGGGCGTGATGATCTCGCGGTCGGTGACCTCAAGGTTGCGCTCCTCCAGCGGATCGAGCACCTTCACCGGCGCCGTCTCCTCTTTTTTGGCGAGCACCTCATCCACGACCTGTACGATCTTTTCATAGCTTCCGGTGCCGACGACCGCGTCGACCTCCGGCAGCTCGCGAAGGATGTCGTCCGCGTAGCGCTGTGCCAGACATCCGGTCACGACGAGCGCCTTGCAGTTGCCGTCTTCCTTGTATCCGCCCATCTCGATGATCGTGTTGATCGACTCTTCCTTCGCGTCATTGATAAACGCGCAGGTGTTGACAACGATCACGTCGGCCTCTTCATCATATTTCGTAATCTCGTAATGATGATCCGCGAGGAGCTTTAGCATGATTTCACTGTCGATCGAGTTTTTGTCGCATCCGAGTGAAACAAACGAGATCAAGGCTTTCTTGTTTTCCATATGTGTTTTAGTTCCTAACTCTTGTCGATTCCTTACTGTACCGCTGCCAGGCGCTCAGAGCTTTTCGTGGAGGCGGTAAGCCTTCATCGTATTTTTCAGCAGCATCGCGATGGTCATCGGGCCGACTCCGCCGGGCACCGGGGTCATGGCTGATGCCTTGCCGAGGCACTCGTCAAAGTCAACGTCACCGCAGATTCCGTTCTCCGTCCGGTTGATGCCAACGTCAACGACCACGCAGCCCTCTTTGATCATGTCCGCATGGATCGTATGCTTTCTGCCAACCGCAGAGATCAGGATATCGGCCTGCTTTGTCATGGCCGAAAGGTCCGGGGTCTTGGAGTGGCAGACCGTCACCGTCGCATCCTCGCTCAGCATCAGCAGTGCTTCCGGCTTGCCGACAAGGTTGCTGCGTCCGACAATGACAACGTGCTTTCCGGCGATCTCGATGCCGTTTCGCTTCAAAAGCTCCACGACACCCATCGGGGTACAGGGCACAAAGGCCTCATCAAACTTTCCGAGCGAAACCTTTCCTGCGTTTTCAACGTGGAACCCGTCCACGTCCTTATCCACGCGCACCGCCTGCTTGACGATCTCTTCATTAAGGCCATTCGGAAGCGGCATCTGGACAAGAATTCCGTCCACCGCCTCGTCCTTGTTCAGCCCGTCGATCACATCCAGCAGCTGATCCATCGAGGTATCCCCGGGGAGAACGATCGTCTCGTGAAGCAGTCCGACCTTCTCGCAGGCATTGTTTTTATTACGCACATAGACCTGCGAAGCCGGGTCTTCCCCTACGAGGACGACCGCCAGTTTCGGAAGGCGTTTCCCGCTTTCCGCAAGAACGGAGACTTCCGCCCGAACTTCTTTTCGAATCTGCTTAGCAAGCTGCGTTCCGCTGATAATCGTAGTTTCCATTCAGGCGTCCTCCTTGATTAAAACAATCCTGTGATATTGCCGTCCGCATCGACATCGATCGCTTCCGCGGCCGGAACCTTCGGCAGACCGGGCATCGTCATGATGTCACCGGCAAGCGCTACGACAAAGCCGGCACCGGCTGAAACGTTCACCTGACGGATCGTGATCTTGAATCCGGTCGGGCGTCCGAGCTTCTTCTGATTGTCAGAGAGCGAATACTGCGTCTTGGCAATGCAGACCGGCAGGTTGCCGTAGCCAAGCTCGGTGAGCTTCTTCAGCGTGGTCTTGGTGCCGGGCCCGAAGGTGACACCGTCCGCGCCGTAGATCTTCGTAGCGATGGTTTTGATCTTGTCTTCCAGGCTCATCTCATTCGGATAAAGCGGATGATAATGAGATTCCTTGTTTTCCAGCGTCTTCAGGACTTCATTCGCGAGGTCGATACCGCCTTCGCCGCCCTTCTCCCAAACCTTCGACAGGGCGAAATCGCATCCCATTGCGCGGCAGGTGCTCTCGACGAATTCAACTTCTTCCTCGGTATCGGTGACAAAGGAGTTCAGCGTCACAACGACCGGCACGTCATACTGCTGCAGGTTGCGGATATGCGCTTCGAGGTTGACAAAGCCCTTCTTCAGCGCTTCAAGGTTCGGCTTGGAGGTCTCTTCTTTCTTAATTCCGCCATTGTATTTCAGTGCACGGATCGTTGCGACCAAAACGATCGCATCGGGCTTCAGCCCGCCGATGCGGCACTTGATATCCAGGAACTTCTCAGCACCCAGATCTGCACCGAATCCGGCTTCCGTTACGACGTAATCCGCGAGCTTAAGCGCATAGCGGGTTGCGCGGAGACTGTTGCAGCCGTGAGCAATGTTGGCGAACGGGCCGCCGTGGATGATCGCCGGGGTATTCTCCAGCGTCTGCACGAGGTTCGGCTTGATCGCGTCCTTCAGCAGCGCGGCCATGGCGCCCTGCGCCTTCAGGTCCTTGCAGTAGACCGGCTTGCCATCGTAGGTGTAGCCGATCAGGATATTCGAAATGCGCTCCTTCAGATCCATCAGATCCTTGGAAAGGCAAAGGATGGCCATGATCTCAGAGGCAACGGTGATCATGTAGCCGGACTCTCTCGGCACGCCCTGGCTCTTGCCGCCAAGACCGATGATGATCTGGCGCAGCGCACGGTCATTCAGGTCGACAACGCGCTTCCAGGTAATCGTTCTCGGGTCGATGCCAAGCTCGTTCCCCTGCTGCAGGTGATTGTCCACCATCGCGGAAAGCAGGTTGTGCGCGGTGGAGATTGCGTGAAGATCGCCGGTAAAGTGGAGGTTGATATCCTCCATCGGAACGACCTGCGCGTAACCACCGCCGGCCGCACCGCCCTTAACGCCCATGCACGGGCCAAGCGAAGGCTCACGCAGTGCGATGATCGCGTTCTTGCCAAGCTTGCCGAACGCTTCGCCAAGGCCGACAGCCGTTGTTGTCTTGCCTTCTCCGGCGGGCGTCGGGTTGATCGCGGTAACAAGGATCAGCTTGCCGTCCGGACGGTTCTCGATCTTTTTCCAAAGACTGTTTGAGAGCTTTGCTTTGTAGCGTCCGTAGCATTCCAGATCCTCTTCTTCGATTCCGAGGTTCTCCGCCACTTTCGTGATCGGCAGCATTGTTGCTTCCTGTGCGATTTCGATGTCTGACTTGAAAGCCATGTTTTCCTCCTGCCTCTTAGGCATTCTTGTAGGATTCGTACTCTTCCTTGCTCCACAAAACCCTTCTGGGCTTTGATCCTTCATCTTCACCGACGACGCCCTTTTCTTCCAGAGCGTCCATCAGTCTTGCCGCCCGGTTGAAACCGATGCGGAACTGCCGCTGCAGCATGCTGATACTGGCCTTCTGCTTATCCACGACAAATCCCATCGCCTCTTCCAGGTACTCATCGATCTCTTCCGACATACCGTTTTCATCCGAGCCGCTGCTTCGTGAAAGTCCCTGCAGGATCGACTCATCATACTGAGCCGTACCGGTCTTCTTGACGAATTCAACGACATCCTCGACCTCCTTGTCCGAGACAAAGGTGCCTTGGATACGAACCGGCTTGGAGGCGCCCATCGGCGCAAACAGCATATCACCCTTACCCAGCAGCTTCTCCGCGCCGATCGAATCCAGGATCGTACGCGAATCGATACCGGAAGAAACCGCAAACGCGATGCGCGAGGGAATGTTTGCCTTGATCAGACCGGTGATAACATCGACCGAAGGACGCTGCGTCGCAATGACAAGGTGCATGCCCGCGGCACGCGCCATCTGCGCCAGTCGGCAGATCGAGGCCTCCACTTCCTTCGACGCGACCATCATCAGATCGGCAAGCTCATCGATAACAATGACGATCTGCGGCATCTTCCGCAGCGTTTCATCCTTCGACTCCTCGACCATCTGGTTGTAGCCGCGCACGTCTCGCACGTTCATTTCCGCGAACTTCTTATAGCGGCGCGTCATCTCCTGCACCGCCCAGTTCAGTGTCGCGGAAGCCTGCTTCGGATCGTTCACGACCGGAAGCAGCAGGTGCGGAATTCCGTTGTAAACCGAGAGCTCAACGACCTTCGGGTCGATGAGGATCAGCTTGACATCGTTCGGATCCGCTTTATAGATCAGACTCACAATGAGTGAGTTGATGCACACACTCTTACCGGAACCGGTCGCGCCCGCGATGAGCATATGCGGCATCTTCGCCACATCCGCGACGCGCACCTCACCGTCGATATCCTTACCGAGCGCAAAGGTCAGCTTCGAGGAAGCCTTGCGGAAGGTATCGCTGTCGATGACCTCGCGCAGCGTAACCATGCTCGTTTCCTTGTTCGGCACTTCGATACCGACCGCGCTCTTTCCGGGGATAGGCGCCTCGATACGGATCGACTGCGCCGCCAGATTCATCGCGATATCATCGGTCAGGCTGACGATGCGGCTGACCTTGACACCGGTCTTGGGCTGAAGCTCAAAACGCGTGACAGCCGGGCCGCGGTTGACCTGAACGACCTTGGCCTCAACGCCGAAATTCATCAGGACTTCTTCAAGGCTCTTGGCACTCTGCAGGAGTTCTTCTCTCGTTGCGGCACTGGCTTCGGTCTTTGCCTGATTCAGCAAGGTGATCGGCGGGAATTCATAGTGACCGGTCGGTCCGACCATGGACAGAGCGCCGGCCTGCTTCTTCTTTTCCAGCTCCATGCGAGCCGCGGTTTCGTTGCGGTCTTCATAGCCGGTCGGGAAGGATTCGGTATCGAACATCTTATCGGTCGAGATGCTCGGATCATCTTCAAAGCTTCGCTCTTCCGCTTCCGCCATCAGCTGCTCCCAGCCATCCTCCTCAGGCATCTGCGCCTCCGGAGCATCAAACGGAATCACTCCGGACGGTTTTTGAATCTCATAAGCCGGTTCCGGCGCGCTTATCAGCGGCTCCGTTTGAGAGGCAGCCGTCACTGCCGGTGCTGCAGACTCAGGACGCGAAGCCGCAGCCGCAGCTTCCTCTTCGAGCTCTTCCCTTGTCATCTGAGCCGCTTTCTGCATCGTACGCTCCTGGAAGCGGCGTTTCCGCTCCAGAT
>ONYR01000253.1 GCA_900322165.1 uncultured Eubacteriales bacterium | reverse complement strand
GCAGCTGGAGCTTGTGTATGCGAACGGGCAGACACAGACCATCCTTTCGGACGGTTCCTGGCAATGGTCGAATGACGGGCCGATCCGTTTCGCCGACAACAAGGACGGTGAGATCGTCGAGGCCTTCCGTACTCCCTTCTATCGCGGGCTTGCGAAAGAAACCTCCCACCCTGTCCTTCCGAGCGCTTCAAACAACGTCCCGGTCACCGAGCATGAACATTTCCATCCGGTAACCGTCACGACCGCTCCGAACGGACGAAAACTGCTTGATTTTGGGCAGAACCTGGCTGGGTACATCGCGTTTCGCGCTCAGGCTCACGTCGGTCAGCGCGTGTTTATGCGCTTCGGCGAGATGCTGGATGAAAGCGGTAATCTGACGCTGAAAAACATTCAGTGTGTGGGCAAAAAGAAAACCTCCCCCTTGCAGCAGATCGAATACACCTGCGCGGAGGGGATGAATGAGTATAAGACGCACTTTGCGGTGTTCGGGTTCCGCTACGCTGAAGTCGACACCGAACTCGCGGTGGATCCGGAAAACTGGGAAGCGATCGCGGTCTACTCCGACATGGCAGAGACCGGACGGTTTGAAAGCTCGAATGAGCTGCTGAACCGTTTTGTCGAAGCGACAAAATGGTCGACCAAGTCCAATTCCCTCGACATTCCGACCGACTGCCCGACCCGTGAGCGGCACGGCTGGACCGGAGATGCGCAGATCTTCTTTGAAACCGCTTCCTACCTGTTCGATTATGCGGCGTTTTCCCAAAAATACCTGCGGGATGTCTATGACTGGCAGAAGAGGGACGGCCGCCTGCCCCAGATCGCGCCCTACGGCGGGGTGGATTTCTACATGTGGACCATGAACGGCTCCGTCGGCTGGTCGGATATCGGTATCCTGCTGCCCTACCGTTTCTGGAAAAAGTACGGCGATCCGCAGATCCTCGCGGAGTACTACGACCGTATGAAGCGCTACGCTGATTTCATGATCCGGCGTGTGTCTCCGGACGGTGTTGTCCGTCAGGGGCAGAGCTACGGCGAGTGGGCTGAGCCCGCTGACGTCAAGCCGAACGACTGGAAGGACATGATCCTTCCGCACCCGGAGGTCAGCACCGCTTACACCTCCTACGTGCTTGGCTGCATGGCCGAGATTGCGGAAGCGCTCGGTGAGGCAAAGGACGCGGCGAAGTATCGCTCCATTTCAGACAAATGCCGCAGCGCTTACCAAAAAGAGTTCGGTACCAAACTTGACACCGACCGCCAGGCACAGCTGGTGAGACCGCTGGCTCTTCGTCTTCTTTCTTCAAATCAGGCGGATTTTGCGAAGAAACGCCTGATTAAAGCGCTGGAGAATTACGGCTGGCGGCTCGGGACCGGGTTCCTCTCGACCCCGCTGATTCTGGATGTGCTGGCGGAGATCGATATGGAAGCAGCCTACCGCCTTCTTGAAAACGAGGAGATGCCCGGCTGGCTCTTCATGCCGAAAGCCGGCGCGACAACGATCTGGGAGAGCTGGGAAGGAACCGAGGCTCAGGGCGGTATCGCAAGCCTGAATCACTACTCCAAGGGCGCGGTTGTCGAATGGCTCTTCAAAACCATGTGCGGGATCCGCGTTGATGGAGAAAACCACTTTACGATCGCTCCTCATCCGGGCGGTCACTTCACCTTCGCGAAGGCTTCGTACGACAGTATCTACGGCACGGTCGAAGCCGGTTGGGAGCGAGACACCGAAACCGGCGCCGCCCGCTTCCATGTCATCGTTCCCGCAGGCTGCACGGCCAGTGTTGTGCTGGATGGGAAAACCGCGGAGATCCATGCGGGAGAGTATGAATTCTGAGCGAGCCTCCCGAAATTCCGAATGATATCCTGCCAATAACTAATAACAACAAACGCGCCACTCACCGTTTAATACGATGGGTGGCGCGTTCGTTATGCTTTGTATTACGAACTTACTAGTGTCATGCTTTAAACATTACTGCGCTCGCTTGGCACGGATGTTCTGCGGAAGGAGATTGACAATTATCCGATTACAGGTAGAATGGACATAGATTCTTGAATATCCCAGGGGGTAATTATGGAAACAGAAGAACAGCAGAAGCCGGTCTCGTATAAAAAGGAGCTGGGACCGGAGACGTTTGTTTTTCCTGTCATTTTTATTGGTATTTTTGTGGTGTTTGCGTGGCAGATGGGTCTTGCCAACGCGCTGAACACGATGATGAATACCGCTTATCGACTGTTGATCGATACGGTGCTGTATATAACCGCGATCTGCGTCATCATGGGCGCGGTGTCCGGGCTGCTGTCAGAGTTCGGGTTTGTCGCGCTTGTCAACCGGCTGCTGCAGCCGCTGATGAAGCCGATCTACGGCCTTCCGGGCGCGGCCGCGCTTGGCGTTGTGACGACCTTCCTTTCAGGCAATCCCGCGATCCTCACCCTCGCGGAGGATGAGCAGTTTAAGCACTATTTTAAAAAATATCAGTTTCCGGCGCTGACCAACATCGGCACGTCGTTCGGCATGGGGCTGATCGTCTGCACCTACATGTACAGTCTCTCAACGGTCACGGGCAAGCCGCTCGGCCTGTCGGTCATGATCGGGCTTGTCTCCGCGATCATCGGGAGCATCGTCTCGACAAGGATCATGCTCCTCTTCACCCGCCGCTACTATAAGGATGAGGCGGATCTGCCGGCGACGGAAAAGCCGGAGACGGATTTTCCCAAGGGCATGCGGATCGTGCGCGAAGGCGGCATCGCCAACCGCTGCATGGCCGCGATCCTCGACGGTGGCAAGTCGGGCGTTAAGCTCGGCCTCAGCATCGTTCCGGGCGTCCTTGTTATCTGCACGATCGTAATGATGTTGATCAACGGGCCGTCGGAGAGCGGGGTCTACACCGGCAGCGCGTACGAAGGCATTCGGCTGATTCCGTTCCTCGCCGAAAAGCTCAATTTCATCCTGAACCCGTTGTTTGGTTTCTCCTCTCCGGAGGCCATCGCGGTTCCGGTAACCGCCCTCGGCTCGGCCGGCGCTTCGCTCTCGCTCACCGCTTCGCTCGCTTCTGCGAACCTCATCGGCCCCGGCGACATTGCGGTCTACACGGCGATGTGCATGTGCTGGAGCGGATATCTCAGCACGCACACCTCGATGATGGACAGCCTCGGCTGTAAAAAGCTGATCGGTAAGGCACTTCTCTCTCACACGATCGGCGGCCTTGCCGCCGGCATCGCGGCTCACTGGCTCTACGTTTTGATCTCAGCCCTTATGTAACTGCCTGTCTCAGGCGCCTGAGCTTTTCCGAAAATCCGGGCCTTCTGCCCACGGAGGATCGCCATGCGTTACGTATTTCTGGGTCTCTACATTGCGGTTTCAGTGGTACATCTTGTCCACAGCTGGCAGGATAATTCCCGTCTGCGCGCCAAAACCAAGGCATTTCTGCTGTTTTTCCTGATTCTGTTCTATCTGTTTTCAGCCAGAGATTTCTCATGGTTTCTGCTCGCTGCGCTTGTGACAAGCTGGATCGGCGACATTCTCCTGATCTTCAAAGGCCACGGCTGGTTTACGCTTGGCGGTGTCAGCTTCCTTCTGAGCCACTTTTTCTTTATTCTGACCTATCTTGACAACATCGCGTGGGTGTCGGTCCCGTGGCTCATCATTGTGCCGATCGGACTTCTCTATTTCTTCATCGCGTTTCGGATCATCCGCGCCCTTACCCCGACGACCCCGCACCGCATGATCGT